>NZ_CP162513.1 GCF_040939305.1 Herbiconiux sp. A18JL235 | reverse complement strand
GGTCGCGGTGTCCGCGCAACCGCAAGCATCAGCCACGGTTCAGACCGACCCGCCGGTGCCTACAGCTGCACCTAAAGGGGGAGAGGACGGCAAGGCGCGCGTCAGCATCTATCTCGATCCAATCATTCGCGACCATGCACGTGCCACATACAAAGCCACAGCACACTTGGCGGGGGACCGGTCGTGGTCAGAGTTTGTCGAGCGCGCTATCGCAGCCGAAACAGCTCGACGTGAAGAGCAGTACAACGAGGGACAGGAGTACCGCATCACAGGCGACACTCGACTGAGCCCCGGTCGGCCGATTACATAGCCACGATGCAGTGGTCTGGCACCTCTTGCCTAAGTTAAGACAATCTGCCAACGCAAGTCTTCTCCCAGATCGCATAAGCCCCACTAAACCCAATAAGACGGGCAAGTCATCTACGTGGCCAGTGAAAAATTGCGCCCTGTGATGGAACCAGGGTCTGCCCCGACTTTGGTTGATGCTCGGGGGTTGGGGTAGTTAGGCCGCGGTAGCGGCTTTGTTGATCATCTCAAACTCGACCGGGGTGAGTTTGCCGAGGCCTCGTTGGCGGCGCCTTCGGTTGTATTTCGTCTCGATCCAGGTCACGATCGCCAGGCGGAGATCCTGCCGGCTGTCCCAGCGTTTCGTGTTCAGCACGTTCTTCTGCAACAGGGCGAAGAAGCTTTCCATTGAGGCGATGGTCTCGGCTGGGTCGTCGAATTTGTCCATCAACTCCTGGACGAGGGCGGAAGCACGGTCGATGTCTGGCATGTTCGAAGGCTAACGTCCGATTAGTTCGGAGACGTCGCAAGCTCAAAAACGATCGTTATTCGACAGGTCGACGCCGACCGAGGCCACCCTTGATTTTCCGCAGGCGAGGAACAGTATCAGAGGCGTGTTTGGGCGTGATTCGCGGTCGGGTCGGAGTCTTCCATTTCGGGCACGGCGTGGAGCTCGCCGCGCTCCGCCGTGGATGTGAGTGCTTGGAGCCAGGCCCGGTTGATGCGGGGTGGGCGGCCGCCATAGAAGTCGAACTCTAGGGGGATGTGCGGGGAGAGCCAGATGGTTCCGCGGCCGCTGCCGTCGGCGGCGTCGTTTTCCCAGGAGAAGGCGAAGCACTCAGTTCGGCGAAGTTTGGTGAGGATCACGATCTTGAGGTGGGCCAGTAGGCGGTCTTCGATTTCGAGTTCGCGCTGGTGAGTGCCGTAGAGCAGCTTCCCCATGATGGTGTCTTTCTGGTCGGGACAGTGGGCGTGCGGTTGTGAACGATTGTCACAGACCAGACGCATCCCTGGGGCCGATCACGTGGTGTTGCTCGACCGAGACGTACTTGCCCGTGTGTTCGGCGGCGTCATTGGCCTGCTGCTCTGATTCGAAGATCCCGACCACCTCGGATTGGTCACCATCGACGCTCAGCACCACCCACACGTTGCTAGACATCTACCCAGTGAGCACCCGTAGGGCGGTCGATAGACGGGGTTGACGAGAATGCTGGGAAGTGCGGGGAGCGTGCAGGAGGTGTGACGGTTCCGGGTGTCGGGTGGAAGAATCGTGACGTACGAGCCAGCAGCGGGCATGCGCTTGGAAGTCATCGCCACCGGCAGGCCCGGTGTTCTTCGCGCTCTGGCCGATGACGGGCACTGGAAGCTCATTCTCGACGAACTCGACGATATGACAGAGTTCGGCCTCGACGAGCTCGGCTTCGATTGCTGACCTGCGTCAGAGAAGCGCTAGGGGGATCAGAAGGACCATGATCCCGGCGGTGATAGTCGCGACCAGCGCCAGGCCGAGCAGCAACATTCCAAGCAGCGCCCACACGCTCCGCACCGGCTTCCACCCTTCAAGATCTGTCAACAGCGGTTCACTCATTGTGCCCCGCACCCCACTTCTCGCAATGCCAAATTCAGGCTGTCATTGATCACGTTTCGGTTGCATCATCGGTGCCGCCTCGGGCGACAGCGTGCGCGCGGTCGGAGCCAACCGCCGGATCTCAAATGGTTCCTGCCCGTGCCGCATTATTGGGGCGCGTGCGTCGGGTAGCGCCGGTGCGGTATGCGGGTGAGGGGGGCAGAGTGGGAAGGGGTGTCGCAGCAGCGGCGCGAACGAATAGGAGGTGCCCTGATGGGTGCAGACGACAAAGTGCAGAACGCGGCCGAAGATCTCGGCGGCAAGGCCAAGGAAGCCTTCGGCAAGGCCACCAACGATGACTCCAAGGTGGCCGAGGGCAAGGCCGATCAGGCCAGCGCCGATGTGAAGAAGGCTGGCGAGAACGTCAAGGACGCGTTCAAGAACTAGCCGACCACTGAACAACGAAAAGGCCCGCCCCCGGAGTGGGGGCGGGCCTTTCGTTTAGGTATGTCGGCACCTAAATCTGCGGGGGAGGAGTCGTCTTCTGTTCGTCGACGGCGATGCGTTCCTTCCGTACGTCGGCGGTGATCTCGTGTTCTTCGGTGACGGTTGTGGTCTCCAGGTGCACCTTCGCGACGGGCACCTTTTCCTTGGACACGACCAGTCGCTCCTCCCAAAGCACCCCGTCATCATCGAGCTGCTGTGCTGGTGTTTCACCCGCCGCAGTGTCATCGCTGACGGCGGCCTCGTCGTGGGCGGTGTCGTCGTGGTTCACTGGTGGGTGCGCCGAGTGCTGCTCGGGGGTTGCTGTCCCGGCGTAGTGACGGGTCAGCTCCTGCTCCTGGGTGGGGTCGAGGCCGCCGTCGCCGTCGGGGCGTGGGGCGTTTTTGACGAGGTCTTTGTCGTAGGGGACGTAGACGTCGTCGTGCTCCCAGGTGGCCTCGTGGAGCGGGACGTACGTGGTGTGCCGTCCAAGGGTACCGACGTGCACTTCGGCCCAGGTGGGGTGCCCGTCGCCGGCATCGACGAGCACCTGCGAGATGCGGCCGATCTTCTCCTCGTCGGGACCGTAGAGGGTGGCGCCGACGATGCTTTGAATGTTCGTGGAGGGAAGCACGCGCCTCACCGTCCCAGGCCAGCGCGGTCGACCTTGCGGTGGAACCGCATCCCCGCAGCCCCACCTAGCAGCGCGCCGGCGAGGCTGGCGAGGGCGAGCACGATGGCGGTGATGATGCCGGTGGCCGTGAGTGCGCCTTCGTTGATGGGGATGCGGGGGAAGCTGTTGAGGTTGCCGAGGAGGTTGAACTGGCTGCCGGCGATCGCCCCGATGATAGCGACGACGATCGCGATCACGACCGCCCACAGCCACACGGCCAGACCCTGTTTGACGCCATCGAAGCGGGCCATCCGGCCGGCGACGTAGCCGCCGGCGAAGTAGGAGATCAGCAGCACGACGACGAGGGCGATGGCGCCGATGATACCGATCGTCGTGGTGTCGCCCTCGTCGAGGTTCTCGACGTTGTCGGTGGTGCCGAGTCCGAGGGCGGCGCCGGTGGCGGCGACGAGGGCGGTGAGGATGACGCCGGTTCCGGTGGCGGTCAGCCAGCCGAAGAACGCGGACCCGAACTTGAACCCGCCGAACTTCTCCTTCTCCCGGGTCACAACCTCCTCGCGGAGGGTGCCCCGCTCCTCGAGCGGCACCGACCCGCCGGCCGCGGGCACGGACCCGCCCGTGGCCGGCACGGACCCGGCCGCGGCTGTGGTGTTGTCGTTGTTCGTCATCGTCATGCTTTTCGTCGCAGCGCGAGCGGCTAGATCCGCGGCGTAGTGCCGTCGGATGCTTCGGTGGTGCCGGTGGTGGTGTCGCCGTCGATGTCGATGCGTTCCTTGCGGACGTCGCCGGTGACGGTCTCCTGGTCGGTGACCGTCTCGGTCTCCAGCCGCACCCGCTCGACCGGGACGGCTTCGGTGTCGGTGACCACGCGGTCACCGGTGAGGACGACCTCGTGGTCTTCTTCGCTGATGTCCGGCCCGTCGAGGGCGTCGCCGATGTTGCCGTCGGTGATGGGTTCGGTGACGACGCGGACTTCTTCGTGGCTGACGGGGACGGTGACGGTCTCCTGCTCGGTGACGACGTACTTGTGCAGGCGCGCTCGGCCGGTCTCGACCCGCTCCGTGCCGACCCGCAGGTGTTCCTCCGAGCGGGTGATCGCGTCGTCCGTGTTCGGCCCGGAGGTGTCGTGACCGACGGTCGCGTCGGTGTCGGTGCCGGTGGTGTCGTAGTCGGTGGTCGTCGACCCGGAGCTGAAGCCGTAGTAGGTGTAGAGGGCGTCGGTGTCGTTCTGGTCGAGTTCGCCGTCGGTGTCGACGCGGGGGGCGTCTTTGACGAAGGCCTTGGTGTAGCTGACGCGGACGTCGTCGTTGCCGTCGAAGGTGGCCTCGGTGGCCGGAACGAACGACTCGCCGGTGCCGAACAGGCCGGTCTTCACGGTGATCCAGGACGCGCCGCCCGTGGCGGGGTCGGTGAAGATCTGGCCGACGGAGCCGATCTTGTCACCGTCGTTGTCGTACACGGTGGCACCGGTGAGGGCGTTGAGGTTGCTGCTGTCGATCATGAGTTACTCCAATGATTCGTTGCATGCGTCCGTCGGATGGCAGACGTTGTCAGTGGGCTCCTTGGCACACGATTCGCCAACCCACTTGACGTGGTTTCATTTGTTGTTCGTGTCGGTGTCACTCTCGCCGTGCTGCTGGCGGATGCGACGCCCCTCCTCGACGTCTTTCTGTTCCTTCGCGGCGATCTTGTCGCTCTTGCGGGTGTCGCGAGGGGGCAGCTGAATGTCTTCCTCGGCGGCGATGCCGGCCTGTAGCTGGCGGCCGCGCTCGAGTTCGGCGTCGAACTCGGCGCCGAAGAGGATGGCGTTGTTCACGATCCACAGCCAGAGGAGGAAGATGACGACTCCGGCGAGGGAGCCGTAGTTCTTGTCGTAGTTGGAGAAGTTCGCCACATAGAACCCGAACGCCACAGTGGCGATTGCGAGCACGACGAGTGCGAGGAGAGCGCCCATGCTCATCCACCGGAACTTCGGCTGCTTCGCGTTCGGTGTGGCGTAGTAAAGGATCGCGAGGATCAGCACGAGCACCAGGGCGAGAACCGGCCATTTCGCGATCGACCAGACCACCGTCGCCGTCTCTCCGATACCGAGGGCTGAGCCCACGGCATCCGCCACCGGCCCGGATACGACCAGGATGATCGCGGCGATCACGATCAGCACGAGCGCGACGACGGTCACGAGCAGCTGCACCGGCTTGAGCTTCCAGAACGGCCGGCCTTCTTCGATCTCGTAGATGCGGTTCATCGCGCGGCTGAACGCGGTGACATAGCCAGACGCGGACCAGATGGCCACGATCAGGCCGCTGATCAGGGCGAAGCCGGCCGCGGGGGAGGAGGCGAATTGCTCGATGGGGCCGCGGATGATGTCCGCGGTGCCGCCTGGGGCGACGTCGTCGACGATGCCGAGGATCGCGTCGGACGCGGCCTGTCCCTGACCGACGACGCCGAGGAGGGAGAAGATCGCGATCAGTGCCGGGAATAGGGCGAGGACGGCGTAGTAGGTGAGGCTCGCGGCGATGTCGGTGCACTGGTCGGCGGAGAACTCGCGTGCGGTCTTCTTCAGCACGTAGACCCAGGACCGCTTCTTCAGATCGGTGGGGCCATCGGGCTTTCGGGAATCGTCTGGGTCGGGCGCGTTCTTGTTCGCCCGCTTAGTGGCGGATTCGGTACTCATCGGCGTCCTCAAATCGAAAGTGCTGCAGGTCGTATGTGCTGGTGGGGGAGTGGAACGGCGGTGGCCGGCGCGAGCCGTGCCACCGCCGTTCGCAGGGTGACTGCCGGTCAGCTGTTCTGGACGGTGTCCTTGGACTGCTGGGCCTGATCCTTGACCTCGTCGGCCGCTGACGTCGCTTCCGACTTGACGTTGTCGACGGCGCCGGTCGCAGCATCCTTCACCGCGGCCGCGGCGTCCTGGGCCGGCTCCTTGAGGTGCTCGCCGACCTCTTTGGCCGCGTCGGTGACCTGGTCGACGAGGGGCTGCGCCTGCTCCTTGATGTTCGACGCGACCTCCTTCTCCTTCGTCGACGCCGGAATCAGCGACGCCGCGAGCAGGCCAACACCGAACGCGATCAGACCGACCGCGAGCGGATTGCCCTCAGCCTTCGCCTTTGCCGTGCTTGCGGCGTCCGAGATCGCCCCGGAGGCGTTGCCGCTGTGGTCGGAGAGGGAGGACTTCGCGTCGTCGGCAACGCCGAAGACGCGGTCCTTGACGGAGCCGACGGCTTCTTTGACCTTGTCGGTCTGGCGGCCGACGATCTTGGAGGGGGTGACCTTGTCGGCCAGCGCGTCGACGTCGCCGCCGAGCTCGGTGCGCGTCTGTTCGATGCGGGCGCGGATCTCTTCAGGTGAATCAGTCATCGGTTCTCCTCATTTCGCTTCAATGTCTCGGGGATCTTCTTCAAGGACTCGACGGTCTTCGGTGCCCCGTTGACCTCCTTGAGCTGCTTCTTTCCGACCAGGAACAGGATCAGGGCGATGATCGCCCAAATCGCGGTTACGACGAGGCCGGACCAACCGTTGCCGATCAGGGTGCCCAGCGCCCACCAGCCGGCGATCGATAGGAACAGGATCGCCATCAGGGCGGCGTACCCGGCCCCGCCGAGCATCCCTGCACCCTTTCCGGCGCGAGTCGCGGACTGTTTCAGTTCGGCTTTCGCGAGCTCGAGCTCTTGCCGCATCAAGGTGGAGAGGTCTTTCGTGACCTCTCCGAGCAGATCGCCCAGCGAGGTGTTCGCTGCCTTCTGCTCCGACGGCGTGTACTCGTCAGTCATCGCGGATACTCATCCCCGGGGAGCGTGTACCCGTCATCGTTCAGCGTTGAGGCCCGCTGGTTGTAGAGAGGGGTGTCGTCGACGAGACCCGGCGTGCTGGTGACGGGCGGGTCGACGACCGGCGGCGGCGTCACGACGGGGGCACTCGTAGCCGTGCTCGGCGCCGATGCTTCGGTTTCCTTCTCATCGGCGGCGACACCGGCGAGAGAGCGGGTGAGGCGTCCCGCAACGACTCCAGCGATCGCCGCGACGGCAATGAAGGTGCCGGGCTTTCGTCGAGCGTAGGACTTGACCTCGTTCAGCAGGGAACCCGGATCGCGGGCATCCAGCCAGGATGCGGCGCTGCCGGCACGGTCGGACACCTGACGCACCAGGTCGGTGGCGAGACCCTGCTGCTCCGAACCGCTGGCCATGGAACCGAGCTCATCACCGAGCGAGCGGAGACCGGATGCGACGCGTTGCTGCTGCACCCCGGCCTGCTCCTTCAGCTCTGACTGGGTCTGCGCGAACAAATCTTTCGCCTGCGACTTGGCCTCGTGGGCGACGTTCTTCGCCTCGTCCTTCGCGGTGCCTGCGACGTTGCTGGCCTGCTCGGCGGCGGTGTCTTTCAGGTTGGCGGCCTCCTGCTTGGCCGTGTCGACCTTTCCCTGGTCATCGTTCGCGGGGGGCTCGAAGCCGCCCTGCGGCGCAGGAACATAACTTTCCGACATAGTTTTCCCTCTCGATCACCCAACCGGTCTGGCGGGTACTCACAGCTCTACCCCTATTCGGGAGAAACGGAGCCCCCTAGACAGAACGCCAAGTCGACACGTGACCTGTAGTTTTGACTCGGGATGAGCGAGTCAGACGCGCACGGAGCGGCCAAGCTCGGGGAATTGCTGGATAGCCATGTCCAGGCCGGGCAATGGCCGGACGTTGTGGCAATCCTCGACGAGCACTGGGGGGCCGTCCTGTCCTCTGACCCGGCAGCAATCCAGCGAGCGGTCAACGCACTTCCGGAAACGGTGCTGGAAGCCAATCCGCGATGGGCGCTGGCCGCTGACTACGTAAACCGGTACGTGACGAACGGCAGCACTCCGACAACGATCTTCCGCGGGACCGCACCGACCCCAGAACCAACCAACCTCCTCGACGTTCTGGCCCAGCTGACCAGCAAAATCGCGGCACGCCGTGCCGGCGGCCGGTACGCGGACGCAGTCGACACGGCACGTGAAGCGAGGTCGTTGCTTGACGACGCCGACGACGCCACGCGCGCCAGTCTCAAGCAGGCGCTTCCGGAGATTGTGTTCCAGTGGGCGATGGCCTGGGAGTACTACGGAGACACCGACCGCGCGACCCGCGAATACACCGAAAGCTTCGACGCAGCCGCCGCCATCGGGCACCGGATCGCAGAAGCATCCGCCGCCGGCGCACTGGCCTGGATGCACGGCCTCGCCGGCCGCAACATCCAGGCGCGGATGTGGCTGAACCGCCTTCCCGACACCGACGGAGAATGGTGGGGCAACCGCGCATCAGTTACAGCACGGTTCGCCCAAGCGCAGCTGTTCATCGACGATCTCGACATCGAGACCGCCCGCGACGAGCTTGCCCGCGTGAATCTTGCCGGCGTGCCGGAGCGGTGGCCAGCACAGAAGTACCTGCTTGCCCTGACGGAGACCGACCCGGCACGATGCGTCGACCTCCTCACCCAGATCGACTCGTCGGCCGCATCGCTGCCCGCGGATGCCCTCCAGGGAGGAGCCTGGGCGCCATTCGTCGCCATCGCTCGATCGATTCTGCTGTCTCGGCTCGAGAACTGGCCCGGCGCCAGAGCCGCTCTCAATGACGTCGCCATCACCTCACGCGACGTCGATTTCGGAATCCTGCAGATCCGCCTCTGGAAAGCCGCCGCTCACCTTCTCACCGGAGACGTCACGCGAGCCCGGCGTAAGGCCACCGTCCTCGTCGGCGCCTCGACCGCTTCACCTCGAATCCTCGTAGGGGCTCTCGCCGTCGCCGGTGCGGCGGCGTGCCGGCTGGGTGAGACCGACGCAGCCAGAAAGCAGGTCAGCATGGCACTCCGACTCGCCGACCAGCACCGCCTCTACGTGCCCCTGACAATCGTCCCCGCCGCAGATTGGGCCTCGTTGTTCGAGCTCCTGCCCGACCCATTACCCACCGATATCCGGAATGCGCTTCTTTCCGACAGCCTCAGCACCGGCGCCGACCCGTTCCTGCGATTGAGCCCACGAGAACTTGCGGTCGCGCGAAGCGTCGCGTCCCACCACAGCATGGACGAGGTCGCCGCCCAGCTGTTCGTATCCCGGAACACCGTCAAGACGCAGCTGCGGAGCGTCTACCGCAAGCTCGATGTTCGATCGCGCGCATCCCTTGAAGAACTCGCTCTCCGACACGGTTACCTCAACCCCGAGGAGTAGCCCTCCGCTGCCGCCAGGCCGCTTCCGTCGTGACGAGACCGGTGGGATGGTGAGGATGACGGACGAAGCCCGTTACGAACTCATGATCGCGTCCGAGCTGTTTACGTTCCTCGAGGCCCGCTCGAGGGAGCACATCCCAACACGCGGATCACCCGCCCAGAAGCCTCGACAGCTTTAGTCGGCGGAGCGGCGCCGCGCAGCGCGCAGAAGTGGGGGAGCGACGGCCCAGATGATCACCGCGAGGACGAGCACGACGCCTGCGGCCCAGAAGCCCGCTTCCGGGGAGATCACGAAGTCGAAGATGAACAGCACGATTCCGACGAACAACAGTGATGCGGCGGCGAGGCAGATGATCAGGATGATGCTGGAGGTTTGGACGAGCTGCTTCTTTGCCTTCTGCCGGAACAGCAGCCGGTGCATCGTCACCGGTGCCAACGCCAGCAACGTGATCACCGCGGCGAGAATTACCAGCACCAGGTAGAGAGTGTGATCCAACCGGCTCAGCTCGGTGAACCTCTGCTGGAAAGGCAGTGTCAGGAGGAATCCGGCGAGGATCTGGGTGCCGGTCTGGAGTACCCGGAACTCCTGCAGGAGTTCGTTCCAGTTGCGGTCGTACCGCTCGTTTGGACTCTCATCCCGGTCATCCGCAGGATCGGCATCCACGGCTATCTCGTCTCCCACGGGGGCTCCTTCACTGACTCCGGTGCGCTTCCCGTCAACGAGGTCGCGCACTGCTATTGTCGCGATCACCATGAGCTACACCGGTGTACGACAGGCCCCCAGTACCAGACGGCGGTGCCACACCACGACCGGCACCCTTCTTGTCGCTGTCGGACTTGCGGGACTGCTCACGGGATGTTCCTCGCTCGAACCCGACAGCGCCGCCGCCACGGGAGCCGTCAGCGGGTTCTTCGCTGCGCTCGACGCCGGCGATGGCGATGCCGCTTGCGCGCTGCTGAATGACAGTGCCCATGAAGCGGTGGAAGACACCACCGGGACTGGGTGCGCCGAGGGGATTCTCACCCTCGGTGTCGACACGGCGTCGCCTGCGAACTCGGTCGAGGTCTACAGCCGCGCCGCGTACGCGCAAACCGGGGACACGGCGGTATTCCTCACCGTCGGCGATGACGGGTGGCTCATCCGCGCCGCCGGATGCACCCCGGTCGAGGATGCTCCGTTCGACTGCGTTCTGAATGGGAGCTGACATGCGCACGATGTTCACGTCCTACCTGGTACTGATCGTCGTCGGCTTGGTGGCCTGCTTCACGATTGGGCTGTTGCACCGGTGAGCGGGATGAAGCAATTCGTCCGCGACAACAGCCTCACCCTGTTTTTCGGGATCATCTTCCTGGCCGCGCTGATCGGGCAGTCCTTCGCGGGACTTGCCGCCTACAACGACACCCAGGTCGCCGAAGGGCTCCTGAAGATCGGGTATTGGCGATTCGTAACGTCGTCGAACTTCGCCGTCGATGTCGCCGAGAACTGGCAATCCGAATACCTCCAGTTCTTCCTCTACATCTGGGCCACCGTGTGGCTCATCCAGCGCGGCTCACCCGAATCGAAACAGCCCGGCAAGGAAGGCAAAGAGACCGACCAGGAGCAGAAGATCGGCCGTTACGCCGAGCCAGGGTCACCACGGTGGGCGGCCGCTGACGGGTTCCGTCGCGTGCTGTTCTCTCACTCGCTACTGATCGTGATGGGGTCGATCTTCCTGCTGTCCTGGCTCGCCCAATCCGTCACCGGGACGATCGCCTACAACGAGGAGCAACTCACCAGCCTCGAAGCACCCGTTAGCTGGATCGGGTATGTATTCTCGGCGGACTTCTGGAACCGGACCCTGCAGAACTGGCAGTCCGAGTTCCTGGCCGTCGGAAGCATGGCCGCGCTAGCGATCTATCTTCGCGAACGGGGGTCGAGCGAATCCAAGAAGGTCGGCGACCCCCACCACGAAACCGGCACCTAACCCCGATCCCTGCAGGGACGGAACCAGACTTCAGCCGGCTAAGGCGATGGTTACTTTCTAAGCTTTTTGTGTGCTTTCTTTGCGACGGTTTCTGCCGCTTTCACGCGGGTGCCGATGATGTATCCGGTGATCCCCACCGCGATCACGGCGATCCAGACCAGGGGTTTGGGCATGACTTCTCTCCTTGCGTAGGTGTCAGGCGTTCACGAGCGCGCGGATGCCGTCAGCGAGATCAGCGTGCTCTTCCGGTGGAACCTGGTTGGCGGCGGCGGCGGGAACGAATCCGGCGCTGTCCGCGGTCCGCCGGGCGATATATCCGACGACGGTATCTCCGGGCTCGGAGACCACCTCCAGGTCGTACGCGACCTGGCTGCCTTGCAGCCGGTACGTTTCCCCGTCGACGACGACCTGCATTGGTTTCCGCAGCACGTCGTCAATGAAGTTCCCGCCCGTCGATGTCACGACGCGACCAGAAGCTGTGCAGGCAGGCGGTGTGCAAGCCCTGACGGGTTTTCGACCGGGGTGCCGTCTGGTTCTGTTCCCTCATCGGGGTCGACCTCATCGGGGGTGGGGGTGTGGTCGGGGCGGGGATCACTCATCGTCAGCTCCGCCGCCCGATGCGGTGTCTTCCCCGTCGCTGGAGGTGCTGCCGTCAGAGCTTGATCCGTCCGGAATTTCATCTGCGTCAGGTCGGCCCTTGTCGTTGTGTGTGGTCATGATTCCTCCATGCAACTGACGCTACGCCCGCCCGTCCTTTCCCGGACCGGCTTGACGCAAGCAACCCAACGCTGCGGTTGCGTCATCGCGGTGGAAGGATGGGGTCGTGTTCGAAGGCTTCACGGTCGAAGACGTTCAGGTCGATAGAGCGCGACTGCACGTGCGTCACGGTGGCGAGGGGCCACCGGTGCTGTTGCTGCACGGGCATCCGCGGACCGGTGCCACTTGGCACAAGGTCGCACCCCGTCTTGTCGAGGCCGGGTTCACGGTCGTCTGCCCCGACCTCACCGGATACGGGGCCTCACCGCTACAGATGGTTGCGAGACACTTCGTGAAGGTTGCTCGGCGCAAGGGATATTTGACGCGCACGAGAGCGTTGCAATGGATCGCGCTCGCGAAGAACTCTTGCGCAACGAACCGGCATGGATCGCTAGACGGTCTGCGGTGATCTTGTCGCGTGATCGGCATTGGCGGCCTGGTGGCGGTAGAGCGTGGCTCGGCTCCAGCCGACGAGCTGCGCGGCTTCCGCTGCGGTCTTGCCTGCAGCGCGAGCGGTCGCAACGATCGCCAGCTTCTCGCCCACCACGCCTGGGTCGGACGTGGGTCGGCCGAATCTCGTGCCGGCTTCGCGTGCGACTGCGATGCCGGCGTTGACGCGTTCGACGATGAGCTCGCGTTCGTACTCGGCAAGGGTGGCGAGCATGTTCAGCATCAGCCGTCCCGTGGATGTTGCTGGGTCGATTCCGTCGGAGATGGATCGCACGTTGATGCCGGCGTCGCGGAGTCCGTTGACGGTGTTGAGGACGTCGATCAGAGATCGACCGAGCCGGTCGACTCGCCAGACGACGACGGTGTCGCCGGGTTCGGCGTACTCGAGCAGTTGCTGCATCCCAGGTCGTGATCCGGCCGCTTTGCTGCCGGACATGACGTCGGCAAAGATGTCGCGTTTCTGGACCCCTATAGAGAGGAGTGAATCAATCTGGAGTTGCGGGTCCTGATTGGTGGTGCTGACCCTGGTGTAGCCAAGAAGCCTCATGGAGCCATCTTGTCCCACAAACCCCTGAACTCGGGTTTGAGACACGCTGAGTGGTGAGACGACTTTCCGAGACGTTCGATGGTGCCGAGAATTCGGGGCAGGGGAGTGGTGGCCTCGAGCTGCGGTTGGTGTCTTGGAAAGCTTTAGGTTTTCGAGACTTCGCTCATGCGGGCTGCGACGAAACCCTGATAGGGCAACGTCGGCGCAGCTGGTCGTCATACCGCCGGCGAGCAGCTCGACGTGATGGAGGTTGGGTGGGGCTGTTCAGGGATTGAGGTGGCTGGCGAGGACGCGGAGTTCGGTGAAAGTCTCATCGAGTACCTCGTGGAGGACGCCGGTCCCGGTGGACCATCTGCGGATGGCAGTGCTGAATGCGTCCATTCCCACCCGTGCGGAGAGTAGTGCTGTGGGGGAGGTGACGCCTCGTTGCTCGAGGATGCTCGCGACGAGGTCGACCAGCGCAGCTGCTTTGGCGTGTTCGCGTTCACGCAGAGCGGGAGCGGCTTGGATGATCGGGGCGCGCAGTTCGGCGAGCGGGCGGTTCTTCTCGATCAGCGGAACGACACCATGGAAGCCCTGTTTCAGCGCCGGCAGTGGCTCGAGATCCGTGGGCACGGCAGCGAGTGCCTCGACGATGATCTCGCGCAACTCCTGCTCGCTGGCGAAGAGGACTTCACGCTTGTCGGGGAAGTGCCGGAAGTAGGTTCGTTCGGTGACCCCGGCACGAGAGGCGATCTCAGCGGTCGTCGTCCCCTCGTAGCCGCGCTCGGTAAACAACTCGAGCGCCGCTTCCTCCAAGCGCTTGCGTACGACTCGTCCGTCTCGTGGCATGAAGGAATCGTATCAGGGTTGCGTCAGTCGCTGACTATACGTATAGTCAGTGACTGACGAAACAGCGGATGTCGCTGTTCCAGTCGAGACCGAACGGAGTTCCCATGACCGAGCAGATGCGCACAGTGCGCTTTCACGAGTACGGCGAGCCGAAGGATGTCCTCCGGTATGAAACGGCGCCGGTGCCGGAACCGGGCCCGGGGCGCATCCGTGTCACAGTGCACGCCGCGGGCCTTGCGCCCGCCGACTGGGCCCTGGTCCGAGGCCTGTTCGCCGGCAGCCTGCCGCGCGGCATCGGCTGCGACGTGGCAGGCATCGTCGACGCGATCGGCGACGACGTCACCGGCGTCGAGATCGGAGACGCCGTCTTCGGAACGGCGGACTGGGCGAACTCGCCCTCCGCCGGAGCATCGGAGAAGGCGGTCATGAATCGCTGGTTCCCGATCCCCGCGGGTCTCGACTTCGCGCATGCGGCCGCTCTGCCGATGACGGTGGACACTGCGTACCTTCACCTCCAGTTGCTCGGCCTAGACGAGGGCAAGACGATCCTGATCCACGGTGCGGGGAGCACGATCGGGTTCGCCGCCGTGCAGATCGCCCTCATCCGCGGCCTGCACGTCATCGCCACCGCCGGCGAGACGTACGCACAGCACCTGCGCGACTTCGGTGCCCTCGTGACCTCTTATGGCGACGGGATGGTCGAGCGTGTCGCCGAACTCAGTGCCGCGCCCGTCGACCTCGTCCTCGACACCTCGCCGGTCGGCGGGGCCCTTCCCGACCTGATCACGATCGCCGGCGGCGACCCGCAGAAGGTCCTCACCATCTCCGACTTCCAAGCCGCCGCAGAACTCGGCGCCCGCGGCTCGTTCACCGAAACGATTCCCGAGCGAGTCGAGGCGCTGCCCGAGTTCGCGCAGCTCACCGCCGAAGGAAAGTTCCAGGTACCCATCGCGGCCACGTTCCCCCTCGAGCAGTGGGAGACCGCCCTGGAGATCAGCCTCGGCGGAAACGCCCGCGGCAAGCTGGTACTCCTGCCCGGAAAGGACACCACCGATGTCTCACACGCGTGAAGGATCCCTCGACCTCGGCGGCACGACCCTGTCCTATGAGGACCACCCGGGTACCGGCCCGACAGTCGTCGGGGCGCACGGGTTGAGTTTCTCGAGGGCGGCCGAAGATGCCAGCGGTTACTTCGACTGGTCCGCTATCACCGCGGCCGGCCGACGCCTCGTGAGATACGACGCCCGCGGCCATGGCCGTTCCACCGGGCGACCCACCCCCGCGGAGTATGCCTGGCCGCGGCTCGCCGACGACCTCCTCGCGCTGCTCGACGTCGTCTCACCGAACGAGCCGGTCGACGCATTCGGAGTATCCATGGGAGTCGGCACCATCCTGCACGCCGTCGTCAAACGCCCCGACCGGTTCCGTCGACTCGCCCTCGTCATCCCACCCACCGCGTGGGAGACACGGGCCGCCCAGTCCGCGACCTACCAGCAGATCGCCTCTGTGCTTCGCGAACACGGCGTCGCAGCGCTTAACGCTGCTACTGCTTCGATCCCGCCGCTTCCGATTCTCGAATCGGGTGGCTGGGGTTCGACTCCGCCCGACATCAACGAGAGCATCATCGCCGACGTCATGCTCGGAGCGTCCGATACTGACTTCCCCACCAGGGAAGCGATCAGTCGCATCCAGCAGCCCGTCCTCCTCCGCCCCTGGGTCGACGACCCGAGCCACCCCCTGGCTACGTCGGAACAACTCCACGAACTCCTCCCGGATTCGGTCCTCGACATCCAACGCACTCCCGAAGACCTGCGCGGGCTGGGGGCCCGGATCCTGACCTTCTTCAGCTGACCCGTCGCCGACACGACGTTGGCCGGAGGTCAACATGAAAGCGAATCACGAACGCCTCTTCCGCAGATCTACGGAAGAGGCGTTAGTGTGCTGCGTGTCGTCCATCGCCCCTTTGCATCGCCACACGACAGGCTTCTCCAATAAGACGCGCTGCCACAGAGTTCTAGCGAAGCGATGTGACCG
The DNA here is from genome assembly GCF_040939305.1 of Herbiconiux sp. A18JL235. NCBI lineage: Bacteria > Bacillati > Actinomycetota > Actinomycetes > Micrococcales > Microbacteriaceae > Herbiconiux > Herbiconiux sp. A18JL235. The sequence continues at coordinate 37,256 of NZ_CP162513.1, read as the reverse complement.
GCACCTTCGCCTCGCTGCTCTACGTCACATACCGATCACAGAAGACCGCAAGTTACGCATCAACTCCACAGTCACGGGCAGTACGCTCATGGATCCCGACCCGCGCCGCCGCCTCCCGACAGGACATCCCCTCCGCCCGAAGCCGGGCGAACTCCTCCCGCGCCGGGTGGGGGCGGGCCGGATAAGCCTTCACCCGAAACCCGACCTTCCGCGCCCAGGTGGACGCACTGTTCCGATTCAGCCCCAGCTCCCGCGCCGCGAGCGTCACGCTGCCCAACGACTCCAGCAACACCAAGAACTCAACCCGACGACGATCCTTCTCCTCCGAAAACGACACGGTGGTCGCAACCTCCCGAAACTCGGGGTGTTGCGACCACCGTTAGAACCCGCCATGCCGACCGCGGGCGTCTTGTGGTCACTCGTCGAGCAGGTGGAACTCGTTGAGGAGCTCGCCGATCTCGGTGTCGTCGATCCGCTTCATCAACAGCTTCCGGGTGAGGGAGCCTCCTGGGATCTTCAGTTCCTCGCCGTCGCGCAGGCGACTGGTGGCGGCCAGGAGCTTGCGGATGTCGTAGGTGGAGTTGAACACCTCGGGCACGCCGCGTTCGATATCGAGCAGCGTGTAGACGGCCTCCATGGGTGTGCGGACGGAGTACTCGGTGGTGAAGATGCAGTCGCGTTCGGCCGATTCGGAGAACTGGCCGATGAACGCGAAGTTCACCGAGCCTGCGGGGACGACGTCGGGGCGGTCGCCGGCTTGGCGGGGCATGAAGAACGCCGTCACGTAGGGCATCATCACCGGCACGGTCTTCGCGGCGTTCGCTGCGAGCTCGTCGATCTGGTCGATCGGCACGCCGAGGTGGTACAGCCATTCGCGAGCGATCTCCTCGCCCGTGGACTCCTGGATCGTCTTGCCGGTGTAGTCGCCGGGAACGTCGGTGAAGAGCGCGTAGACCCAGATCACGACCTCGTTGGGCTTCTGTTGCTTGAAATGCGGCTGGCGGTTCACCGTCCACGACAGCAGCCAGCTTGAGTCGGTGGCGGTCACGATGCCGCCGGTGACGACCTTGCCGCTAAGCGGGTCGCGCTTGGCGATCTTCTCGATATAGGCGGGGATGCGCGCATCCAAGGTGGTGACGGTCGCCGACTCCCATTTCGTCTCCGGGATGTGGTCGGCGAAGACGCCAGGACGTCCGAACGAGGGGTGCTTCGCCGCCACGTTCCGCCACAGGTCCCATGCTGGCGCCGGTCCGTCGTCGAGTTTCGCGGGGGTCTGCTGATCGCCCTCGTCGGAGTTCTCGGTCAGGGAGCCGATCGTCATGAACACCAGATCGTTCTCGGAGAGATCGACACCGTCGCCCGGGGCTCCGTTTTCGCGGGAGGTCCAGTGGATGTGCGTGGCCTGCTTCCGGCCGGTCTCCTCGTCGATGTCGAAGTCGACATCGTTCACGGTGGTGGAGAAGTGGAAGACCACGCCTTGGTCCAGCAGCCACGTGTAGAGAGGCAGCACGAGCGATTCGTACTGGTTGTATTTGGTGAACTTCAGCGCCGAGAAGTCGGGCAGGCCGCCGATGTGGTGGATGAAGCGGTGCAGATAGAGCTTCATCTCCAGCGCGGAGTGCCATTCCTCGAAGGCGAACATGGTGCGCCAGTACATCCAGAAGTTGCTCTTCAGGAACTCCTCGGAAAACACCTCGTTGATGCGCTTGTTCTCCATCTCCCCGCGGGTGGCGAGGAAGACCTTGACGATCTCCTTTTGCGCCTTCTCCGAGAGCGTGAACAGCCCGTCGGTGCGCGCGTCTTCACCCCGGTTCACGGTCGCGCGCTGCAGCGAGTAGTTAGGGTCGTCGCGGTTGAGCCAGTAGAACTCGTCGAGCACACTCGCGCCCTCGATCTCCAGCGAGGGGATCGAACGGAAGAGGTCCCAGAGGGTCTCGAAGTGGTCCTCCATCTCCCGTCCGCCGCGGATCACGAAGCCCTTCTTCGGTTCCTTGATGCCGTCCAACGCACCGCCGGGCAGCTTGAGCTCTTCGAGGATGGTGATCTTGTTGCCGGGCATCTGCCCGTCGCGGATGAGGAAGGCGGCGCCGGCCAGCGAGGCGAGCCCCGCTCCCACGAACCACGCCGACTTGCCATCGACGCCTTGCGGCTTGCGGGGACGCGCGAATGCCTCGTAATTGCCCGCGGTGTAACGCATGAGTGTGCTCCTGCTTCTTGTCGTGTCGTGATGAGGTGGATGGTTATTTGGCGTCGTAGGTGTAGAAGCCCTCGCCGGTGGCCACGCCGAGCTTGCCCTTATCGATGTAGTTCTCCTTCAGCCACTGCCCCAGCTGTTTGCCCTCGCCGGACTGGGACAGGATGTTGTACGGCGTTGTGAGGCCGATGATGTCGGTGATCTGGAAGGGTCCCATCGGTGCCCCCGTGGCGATGCGCCACACGTTGTCGATATCCTTCGGGTCGGCATAGCCGCCCGCGGCGAGCGCGTAGCCTGCGTTGAGGAAGGGGACCAGCAGCGAATTGAGCACATAGCCCGCCTTCTCCTTGTGGATCGGGATCGCCACCATGCCGATCTCGCCCGCGAAGGCGACAACCTCGTCGAACACGGCGGGGTCGGTGTCGGCGGTGCCCATCACCTCGGCGGTGTTGAACTTCCACACCTGGTTCGCGAAGTGCAGCGCGAGGAACCGTGCGGGGCGGCCGGTGAAGTCCTTCAGATCGCTCGGCAGCAGCGTCGACGAGTTCGTCGCGAAAATGGTCTTCGCGGGGGCCACCTTGCCGAGCTGCTCATAAGTCTGTTGCTTCAGCGCGAGCACTTCCGGGATCGCCTCGATGACGAGATCGGCATCCGCGACAGCGGCCGCGAGCTCGGAGGAATACGTGATGTGCGTGAGCGCCGCATCCGCCTTGCCTTCGGCGGCACCGGCGACACCGTCGGCCTGATAGGTCGACGCGAGTCCTTCGAAGCGCTCCTTCGCCTTCGCCAGGATCTCGTCGCTGATGTCGTACGCGGTCACCTTGAATCCGCTGAACGCGGTCTGGTAGGCGATCTGGGACCCGAGCACCCCTGTGCCGAGCACCGTCACGTTCTTGATGTTTGACATGTCATTCCTTTCTGTGAGCAGGCCATCCACGACCTGCTTGATCTGGACCCGAAGGTTTCGCTCGATGTCTGACAGCTCGACCGGCGCGTCCGAGAGGCGCGCGATGGTGAGATTGATGATGCCGAACACGGTCTCGCCCGCCAGGCGGACGGAGGCGGAATCGACGGACAGGCCACGTTCGCGCGCATGCGCTTGCAACCGGGCCGAGATCAGGCCTTCCAGTCGATAGACGAGCTCCACACCCTCGGCCCGATAAGGTTCTGCCGCGAGGCCGAACAACAGCTCCCGCTGGTACGCCATGGAATTCTCCGGCGTGCGGACGCTGCGCTCGATCGTCGGGACCACGAGCGCGTTGATCGCAGCCGCGGGCTCGGCGATAGGCGCCGCACGTCGTTCGCCCTCGTCAATCGCCGCGCGGAACTCTTCGTTGTAGATCATGAGCAGCAGCTCGCTCTTGGTGGCCGCATAGCGGAAGAGCGTCCCGGCGGCCACATCGGCCCGATCGGAGACCTCCTGCGTGGTCACCGCCGCGAAGCCTCGCTCCGCGAACAACTCGGCGGCGGCGCGGAAGATCCGGTCGCGCTTGTCGCGCATATTGCGGTCGCGCCTGCTCGCTGCCGCGACTGCCATCGTCATGCTGCAACCTCCCTGAGTAGCCTCAATAATGAGTGTACTCCGCGTCGCTCACTACGTCCGGTCCGGGTGACGTCCCGCTGAGTGGTGGAGTTTTTCAACACCGTGCAGGGTCAGCTGTTGTGATTATGCCGCAGCGAGTTCGGGGATCGCGACCTCCTCGGTTTCGGCGGTGAGGAGTTTCATGGAGTGTTCACTGAAGTAGCGGCGGTCGGCGCCGTCCCATTCGTCGTGCTGCTCGATCAGGACGTGCCCGGCCAGGCGCAGCAGCGCGGCCGGGTTGGGGAACGTGCCAACCACGTCGGTGCGGCGTTTGATCTCCTTGTTGACCCGTTCGAGCGGGTTCGTGGACCAGATCTGACGCCAGTGCGGGTACGGGAACTCAGCGAACGCGAGCAGGTCGGTCCGGGCGGTCTCGAGCATCTCGGCGATCTTGGGATGCGATCTCGTGAGCATCCGGACGACCTCGTCGAACTGGGCGTAGACGTGCTCCGGGTCGGGCTGGGCGAAGATCGTTCGGATGATCGACGCGACCATGGGACCTGCCGTCTTCGGGACGTTGGCGAGCACGTTGCGCATGAAGTGAACCCGACAACGCTGCCACGACGAGCCCTGGAACACGGTCTCGATCGCTGCAATCAGTCCCGTGTGAGCGTCGGAGATCACCAGTTTCACCCCGTCCATCCCGCGGGCCTTGAGGGAGCGCAGGAACGTGGTCCAGAACGGTTGCGACTCGGTGTCGCCGACCTCGAAGCCGAGGACTTCCCTGCGCCCGTCGGCGGCTACGCCGACCGCGACGACGACGGCTTGGGAGACCACCCGCCGTCCGACGCGGGCTTTGCAATAGGTCGCGTCGAGGAACACGTACGGGTAGGTGGTGTCCGCGAGTGGCCGGTCCCGGAACGCGGCGACGTCCTCGTCGAGGTTGCCGCAGATCCGGGAGACCTCGGACTTGCTGATCCCGGTGTCGGCGCCGAGCGCCTTCACGAGATCGTCGACCTTGCGGGTGGAGACGCCGCGTTTCGGGCCAACAAAGCGGCGGACACCACAATCGGGCGTTAAGCCACGGGCCGCTCATCGCGCGTTGGCCCGCAACCACCAACCAGAGTAAACATCTTGCACCCGACTCTTATCGTGTTATTTTTTCCGTTTCGTGAGCTGGACCCAAGATGACCGAGAATCCGGGGGAGGGGAGTGGTGGTCTCGACCTGGACCGTGTGTCTCGGAATTCTTTAGGTTTTCGAGGCGCAGTCGGTCCGTGAGCGCGACCCGATCTTTCGAGCAGTGGTGAAGTCGCCTCGAGGGTTCGAGTTGAGCGGTGTTCCACGCTGCCGAATCGCCCTGGTGAGCGCTGGAATGAGCGGGCTGGCCGAGTCTGGCCCTTCTTCGAGCGTTTGCGCGATTCGGTACAGGGTTCTGAGACTGGCGTTCGACCTGCCGCGTTCGAGCTGACTGAGAAGGCCGTGGGTCACCCCGACGCGCTCCGCCACTGAACCAACGTGAGGCGCTGCTGTCGCCGTCTCTCGCGGATGGCGGCATCCAGTCGGGATCGCGCGATTTCTCTCGGTGACCATCGAGAATTACGGTACAGCCACTGGCCGCGCACCTCCGATCACGCTCGTCGACCGTGTCTCAGTCGCTGAGCACGATCCCGCCGTCGAGGTGGAAGTGTTGCCCCGTGAACAACCTCGCTTCGTGGGTGCAGAGGTACCCGACCAGGCCGACTAGATCGGCCGGGGTTGTGAAGTCCTTCACGATCTGCTGCGAGAGCACGGCGTCGATGATCTCGTCGCTGATCCCGGTCCCGGCCAGCCCCGGGGTCTGCACAATGCTCGGAGCGATCGCGTTGACGGTGATCGAGTCGGGCCCGAGCTCCCTCGCGAGTCCGCGGGTCAGGCCGACCACCGCCGCTTTCGAGGCGATGTAGTGCACGCCGCCGACCGGCGCCACATTCACCACCGACGAGGACATGTTGATGATCCGTCCTGTGCCGGTGCGCCGGAGCTGTGGGAGGAAGGCCTTGACCGTCAGCAGCATCGAGTCGACGTTCACCCGCATCGTCCGCTGCCAGAGCTCATAGTCGAGCTCGTCGATTGACGTCTGATGCGGATGCAGGCCCGCGTTGTTGACGATGATGGAGACGTCGCCCAGTTCACGGCCGATGCGCTCCGCGGCCGCAGCCAGCGCATCAGGATCGGTCACGTCGGCGACGACGCCGATCCCACGCCGGCCTGCGCTGGTCACCGCCGCCACGGTCTCGTCGGCGACGGCGACGTCGATCACCGCGATGTCGGCTCCGTCGTCAGCGAGGTGCTTCGCGATCTCGCGGCCGATGCCCCGTGCGGCCCCGGTGACGACGGCTACGCGCCCTTCGAGTTTCTTCACAATGGTCTCCTTGCTCGGTGTCGCCTCGCGACGGTTCAGTGGGTCGTGGTGATGCGTTCGAGGCGCACGGGACCGAGCAGGCCGTGGTCCCGAACGGTCGTGGCCTGGTTCGAGGGCACACCGGTGAGCAGCGTGCCGACGATGTCGGGCATGTCGTCGTAGTAGCCGCGGGCGATCAGTCGGTTGTTCAGCGAGCTGGCGACACGGACCACGATCTCGTTGTCACCGGCCCGCAGGTCTGCTGTGATGTCGACGCGCGGCGCAGACGTGTCGAAGCCGCGCGGCGGACGCCCGCCGACCGACACCGAACCCAGGCCGCCCGCGGTGGAGCCCAGGTCGAGCACGAAGCGCTCCGCCCCGGTCGGAGCGTCGTCGAGCGTGAATCTGACCGTGTACTGGCCTACACCGGACACCGCCGCACCGATGTCCTCGATGCGTCGCCACGGAGCGAGCTGCGTGGTCGACGATCGCAGCGTGGTCACGGCGGTCGTCGGACGGATCTCCCGCGTCTCGTAGCCGAGGCCCCTGTCCTCCGTGATGAGGACGTCTTCGCCGGCATCCCAGCTCTCCACGGCGATCGACCATTCGTCGAGTGCAGCGATGGTGTCGGTCTCCTCCGAGAAGACCAGGGGAGTGGCGGAGCGGTCGAGCGTCCACAACGCCGTTTCGCCCGGCGCCAGTGCGGCGCGGATCACCGTCAGACCGTCGACGGAGCGGGCCTCGGGGTACGCGTGCAGCTCTCCGCTCCACGGGTCGATCCGGTGCACCGCGCCCTCTCCGTCGAGCGTGATCTCGACCACGGTGTCCTCACCCGTCTCGTACAGGAAGTGGTACGCGTAGACGTGGCTGAGTTCGCCGTCCACACGGAGATGGGTGAGCACGGTGCGGTTCTCGTCGGCGAACTCCGCGCGTCCTCGGACGCCGAGTGAGCGCAGCGCCTCGAGCGCGTTGTCAGGGCCGTCCGCCTCGCGCACCGAGGGCTGCCGCAGCAGTTCGGCGATCACGGCGGCGAGCTCGTCGTCGCGGCCGTCGAGCCCAGGGGTGTGGGACGCGGCGCGCGCATGGTTGATGTAGCGCTTTTCGGTGAGCAGCTTCAGTTCGGATGCGCCGTGCACGAGCACGACCGGCAACCCGGCCTGCGCCCACCGGAGCAGGAGTGCGGCCACGTCGGCGTCGAGCCCGGCCTGATAGACGAGGAGCGCTTGATAGCCGGGTCCGTCCGGCTGCACGAGTCCCCCGCCCAGACTCACCTCGTCGTGGAGCAGGAGGGAGCCGTCGAAGAACTCGTAGGTCCACCCCGCGTCCTGCAGCTGGAGGTCGCGCCACCAGTGATTCTCGCGGTCGCGCATCCACATCCGGCCGTAGGCCTCCTCGTCGGGGATGCGGCGGCCAGTGTCGTCGAGGAATGCCATGCCGGAGCCGTTGTCGGTGAAGTGATCGGTACGGAGGATGCCCACGTCGATCCGAGGCACGCCCTGGCGCAGCACGGCTTGGATACGCGCGAGGGCCTCGGTCCACAGCGGATAGAACTCGGCGGCCGGCTGACGCTCGTCGAATCGCTCGGAGAAGACCGACAGCATCCCTTCGTGCCCGGGCCAATGGGTCGCGCCCTCGGCACCGGCCGTGCTGGCCCAGCCGTGCATGACGGTCTTCGTGACGCCGGCCGCAAGTTGCGTGGCGATGATCTGGTCGTAGAAGCGGTGGTCGAGCATGTGGTTGCGGGTGGTCGCTCCCGTCTCCGACGAGTACTGCTTGCCGAACAGATGGGCCGGACCGGCGAGCAGCCGGTATGCGTCGATCTGCGCCGCGAACTCCAACGACTCGTTCTCGATGCCGTCGACCTCGATGCCGGGGCGGGTGAGTTCGAAGGGCATGCCGTAGCTGATCTCGGCCCGCAGCTCCATCGCGTTCTCGTGCAAGAACGCGGCGAACGGACGCAGCATGTTCTCGATGTAGAGGTCGGTGAGGGTCTCTACGTAGTCGTGCCTCACCTTCGCGACGGTCAGCGCGTACTCCGGGGCCGGCTCGTGATGGTAGACGGTCGATGACGCCATGATCTGCACATCGCGAGTAAGGAAGGGCAGCCACGGGTCGATGGCGTAGCCGCGCCGGCGCCGGAATTCGTCGTAGACGGTGGCCCCCCAGAACAGGCCTCCCATGCCGAACGTCCACAGCTCGAGCGAGTCCATGTACATCTGCGCGCGGCCGTTCTTACGGATCGCGCTCCGCAGCTCGGGCGTGAGCACCACGGTGTCCCAGTAGTGGATCACGGCGTCGATCCCCGCCCGGTCGAGGTAGTTGACCGTGTAGTTGGTCTGCACGGAGGGGGATGCCGTCTGGCCGGTGCCGTGCATCCAGTAGGTGAAGAGAAGCCACTCTCCCTCCGGTGCTGTCCACTCCAGGCGGCCGTCGTCGACGTGGGCGCTGAGATCGACGACGGAGGTGACGTCGAGCACCGGTGCCGATCCGGAGTCGGTCTCCACCACGCGGGCTGCCACGACGGCGACGAAGTGCTGCCGGCTTCCCGACTCGCGATGCATCGGCATGCCGTCTGGCACGGCGATCGCCGCGAGATCGATCTGCGACAGGGGGCCGGTGCGGGTCTCGCCGCCTGAGAGCCGTTCGGTGACGACATTCAATTCCTGGGCGGCAGCCGGATGGTCAGGGTCGATCGTGGGCAGGTTGGCGTTCGACCAGTTGGTGCCCGAGGTGAAGCTGACCGCCATGCCGCGCTCGGTGGTCTCATCAACGATGATGCGGTTGTCGTGAACCCACTCCTCGGATCCCCAGCCGTAACGCCGGTGGTCGATCGCCTCCTCGTCCATTGCGAGGAACTCGAGCCCGCCGAAGCCGAGTCGGCGGGCTGCGGCGATCTCGTGGCGGAGGGTCGCGTCGGTGTGGAGTCCCTCTGCCAGCCACCAGCGGATCTCGGGGCGATACTCGATGCTGGGCGACGTGAGGAGTCTCTTGAGGTCTTCGACCGACACGGTGGGTTCTCCTTCGAACAGTAGTTGGCTTCCGCCAGAGTTATCGTTACTATGACGATAATACATCGTCGCGTTGACGATACTTGAAGACGGCCGCTGAGAGCGACGCAGGTTCAAAGGAGAACGGAATGACGGCAGAGACAACGTCCAGGCGCGCCTGGTGGATCGGCGTGGTCGCGGGCATGGCGTCGTACATCGATGCCGCTGCGATCGTGAGCTCGGGCATCGGACTCGTGCTCTACCAGATCAGCTTCGGCCTCACCGAACTCCAGTTCGGTGCCCTCTCAGCGGCGCTGACCCTGGGAGTGGCGATCGGCGCGATCGTGGGCGGCCGGCTGGGCGACCGGTTCGGACGCCGATCCGTGTTCGTCATCACGATGGCGATGATCGTGATCGGCTCGGCCGTGCTCGTGTTCTCCACCTCGTTCGTGCCGCTGCTGATCGGCATCCTGCTCGTAGGCCTCGGCACGGGCGCCGACCTCCCGGTCTCACTCGCGACCATCGCCGAGGCGGCGACCGACCGCAACCGCGGCAAGCTGATCGGCTTCTCGCAGATCCTCTGGTACGGAGGCATCCTCGCCACCGTGAGCATCTCAACGGGCGTCGGCGGAATGGGCCAGCTGGGTGGCCAGATCCTCTTCGCCCACGTCGGCGTCGTCGCACTGATCATCCTCCTCCTGCGCCTGAGCATCCCGGAATCGCGCGTCTGGCGGGACGCGCACACAGCATCCCTCTCCGTGGTGTCCGGCGAGGACGCACCGGTCTCGCGACTCCGCACCATCCTCACCGACCGCCGCCTGGCCTTCCCCTTCTTCGCGCTGCTCGTCTTCTACACACTCGTCAACCTGGCTGCGAACACGACCGGTCAGTTCGGCACCTACGTCGCCGTGAACGTCGTCGGCATCAGCGTGCAGACCAACTCGCTGATCAACCTCCTCACGCTGCCCGTGGGCATCCTGCTGGGCTTCTGGTTCATGCGGATCGTCGACGGGCCGCGCCGCATGGCCTATTACGCCTTCGGTGCCATCGCGTCGACCCTGGGCCTCGCGGCCCCGGCGATCTTCGGCTTCTCGCTGCTCACCCTCGTGCTCATCTACGTGGGCGCCGCGATCGGTGGGTCGTTCGCGTTCGAGGCAATCATGAAGGTCTGGACGCAGGAGAGCTTCCCCACCCTCCTGCGCGCGTCGGCCCAGGGCAGCATCATCGCCGTGGCCCGACTCGTCGCCGCCGGGGTGGCCCTCGTCACACCGATGCTGCTGGGTGCCGCCCAGCTCGCTTACGGCGGCCTCGCGATCGTCGTCGCGATCGGGTACCTGGTGGCCTGGTTCGCCTTCCGCAAGCGGCCGGTTCCGGCCGTCGCGGCCGAGAAGACCGCCTTCTCCGACGTGGCATAGCCTTGGGGTGAGGGAAGGAGCGCTAATGCCGAGGCAACCGAAGATCAGCGAGAACGCATTCCTGCCCGCCTCCGCGTTCGCGCCCCTCGTACCTCCTGAGAGCCTCTCGGGCGCGCTCGCGTCATTCGCCGTCTGGGCTAACTCGACGACCAATCGACGCGAATTGATGCGCGCCAACGGCTTTCCGCTCGAAGACGACCTGCCGGCCTTCCTCCTGCTCAATCAGTTGATCTACCGGGGCGCCGCGAGGCCCACCGACCTCGCCGACGCGGTCGAGGTGAGCACCTCGCACATCAGCAAGGTCGTGGCGCGACTCGAGGACGCGGGCCTGGTGCGCCGGGCCCCCGACCCGACCGACAACCGTGCAGTCGTGGTCGGCCTGACCGCGGAGGGGAACGCCTTCGGCGAGCGACTCGTCGCCGGCATCGAACAGTACTTCGACGCGCTGTTCGCCGATTGGAGCGAACGGGACCGGTCGGATATCGGCCGCCTCATTGTCAAACTCGCCCGGAGTGCCGACTCGGTGTCGGCGCACGCGCTGTCGCAGGTGTCAGGACACGACTGGTCCTCAGCGCGCGCCTGATCTGAAGTGTGGCGGCGATGTGCGTCGTCACCTCGCCATCTCCCTCCACCATTCTCGCGAGTGAGCCACTAATCGCCAGCCGAGCCGATGCGCGTCGTTGAGGGTCGCGTCATCGGCTGGAGGGCGGTCCTGTAGTGCGAGGGGGTGGCGCCCACAAGGCTGACGAACCTGATTGGCAGGCTCTGAGGGGTGCAGCGACGGTGGTGTTGAAGCCGTGCAAACGGTCGAGCCGGAAGGGCTGCAGCGGAGGCCGACGAAACTCCATAGCACTCGGTGTCTCACAACCCTTAGTTTCTCGGGACTGTGTTTGTCGCGGATGAGCGTGGAAGTAGGAGCTGTTTGCCGTCCCTCGGATGGAGCTATCGGATAATCCACGCCCAGAGCTGAGTGACATCATCCACAAACTGAGGCCGGTTCACTGAATAGTGAACGGATATCCCATTACGTTTGCCATCCACATCCACAGTCACGTAGCCAGCATTCTCGAGATCGAAAAGGGACACCCGTGCCGAGGCGGGACTGACTCCCGTTGCCTCTGCGATTTCCAGAACGGTGGAGTTGGGGTGATCGAGCACGTACCGGAGGGTAAGCAGGCGCGAATTTCCAGATATTGCCCGATAGGCCGCTTCTACATTGGTAGGCATGTTGCTTAGGTCGCGAGGAATCGGCATATGTCCATCTTGCCGAGCAAATCGCTGACTCTGACGGCACTAGCCAGATCTGCTCGATTCGGGTGTCTTGGGATTCTTCTGATTTCTGACACATGCCCCATGCCAGAGGTCATCTCGCGCTGGAGTCAGTTTGATGGGTGCGTGTCGTGGGTGAGTGCGTTGGCGGTGGCTGCTGCTTGCTCGGGGTGGTTCACCGTGATGGCGATTGGTGATGCGTCGTGGCGTCGGATGACTATCCCGGGTCCTCGCCGACTGACGTAGGCGCGCCCTCGGCCAGATACGCGGTATCCCCAGCCACCCCATTCCAGCGGGTCGATTGTGTGGGCGCTGACTGATTCGATGCTTGATAGATCGAGCCGGATAAGAGGGATTCTGAACGTGATCGATGTGAGACGGATGCCACGGTGATCGACTGTGAGGCGCACCGGGGTGAGGACCAGGATCGACAGTGCTGCCGCCAGGAACACGGCCACTCCGATGAACGCGCTTCCGGTGTGCGACGACACGGCTGCGATTGCGGAGACGATGGCGAGCAAGACAAGCCCTGCCGCAATCGCGAGAAACATTGGGCTACTGATTCGCGCCGACCAGGCCGCTCGCTCGCCGGGATCCAGCGCGAGCGCCTCCGGACGCGGTGCAGGGTCCACGACGCCCGGGTCTGCTGCTGGTGTCAGGAGAAAGACGATCGCGGCGACGGTAATCGCAACGAGCAGCACTGCTAGTCGACCGCCTAGGCTCGCCTGGGCGAGGCTCGGGGCGTCAGCGGTTGCCCACGCAGCGGCAACCCATGCCGCTGCCGTGAAACCCGCGATCAGAGTAGTGATTCCCGCCCAGACCCGGGCCGGCGGGAAACGGGAACCCGCAATGACCAACACGAGCGCACCCAGCGTCAGCGCGAAGGTGATGCCGGCGAAGATCCAGAACGAAACCCACGTCGCCGAGAACCCATCCGGCGTGGACCCGTCACCGGACCAGTGTGTCGCCATTGTTGATCCCAGCCTCGATCCAAATGCTGAACCGACGCTGATGAGGGCCACCGCGGGCACGCACGCCACGATTGCGGCGGCTGTAGCGCGTACCACTCGAACCGTGCCACCCGCGGTCATGCCATTCCCTTGATGAGCCAGGACAATTCCCGCACGCTGATACCTGCCGCGGCCGCTTGGGCGACAACTGCTGCGGCAGAATCGAGAACGTTCCGTATCCCGGGGGCATCTCCACCAACGACAACAGCACCCCTGCCGCGACCGAGCTCAACGACGCCAGCCGCCCGAAGAGAATCGTAGGCGCGGAGCACGGTATGCATGTTTACGTTCAACGAGGCCGCGAGTTCTCGCGCGGAAGGCAGCTTCTCTCCCACCGCAACCTCTCCCCGCGCCACACCCTGCCGTATCTGGGACGCAATTTGCTCTGCAAAGGATGCGGGCGACCCCTCCACTAGACGAATAAGCATGTTCGTATCATACGCGAACAGTATTGATCGAGCCCTGCGCGTGATTCACCTGCCACCGATCGTTCAACGTCAGCCATGCGCCCGCCGGCAAGCTGGAGCCTTGCCCTAGACCCCTTGCGGGATTACTGCGAAAGTGTCGCGTGAGACCGCACTCTGCGACCTCACCTGACAAAGGAGTCAATCGTGGCGCAACAAGTAACCAAGAGCAGCAAGGATCGGGACGGTGACATCACGGGTCTGTGTGGAACGGGATGGAGCCACACCAAGCCCGAGGCTGTATCGAACATCGCACGAGACCCGCAAGCATATTTCGTCTCAGTGAATGGTCGGACCGTCTATGTCCGAGTAGGTAGCCGCAATGGTCGGCAGTATCTGACGACGAGCTCAGATGGGTACTCGCCCAACAATCTCGATGATCTAGACGACTGCTAGGGCAGAAGTGCAGGGGACACGTACTGTCCCCCGCGCTTTCGCGGAACGATTTCAGTCGCTATGGCGGACGAGCATCGCCAGCATTCCAACAGTAGAGATACGAGATGTCTCACTCCAGCGGCCGACCGGCTTGGTCCGACCTCGGAATTCGGCGGGCCGCGGTTCTTGCAACTATGTGTCGCAACCCAGTGTCATGATTCGTGGCGAATTCAGGTGGTCGTCGCAACACCGGTTTGATTTGTTGGGTTCGAGAGTAGCTCTTCGAGTACTTCTGCGGGTGTCCGGTAGCCGTGGCGTTTCCGTGGGCGGCGGTTGAGCTCTGCGGCCACGTTCTCCAGGATCCCTGGTCCGTGGAAAGACAGGTCGGTGCTCTTCGGGAAATATTCGCGGAGGAGCCCATTGACGTTCTCGTTGCTGCCACGTTGCCATGGCGAGTGCGGGTCGCAGAAATAGATCGGCATCCCCGTAGCGAGAGTGATCTCTTGGTGCCGGGACATCTCCCGTCCCTGGTCCCAGGTCACTGAGCGGCGTAGCTGCTCGGTGACCTGGGACCAGGGACACTGAGCGGCGTAGCTGCTCGGGAAGCGTGTTCATCGCCGTGATCATGGCGTCGGCGACGGTTCGGGAGGTGTGATCACCCGGCAGGTGCAGCAGCATCACGAACCCCGACGTTCGCTCGACGAGAGTTCCGATCGCGGACTTCGTGGCTGTCGCACCGATGATGAGATCCCCCTCCCAATGACCCGGAACGGCGCGGTCCTCGATTTCGGGTGGGCGGTCGGAGATCATCACCATCTCCTGGAACCGGTTCGCGCGCGGGCCGTTTGGCCGCTGCGGGCGGCGCGCTGCGCGGCCGGTTCTCAGGGCTGCCGCCAGTTCGGTGCGCAACGATCCGCGCCCCTGAACGTATAAGGCCTGATAGATCGTTTCGTGGGACACTTGCATCTCCGGATCGTCGGGATGCTCGAGTCTGAGCCGGCCCGCGATCTGCTCGGGACTGAACCGGTCGGCGAGCATCGATCCGACACGTTCCCGCAACGCTAACCCGTCCAGCTTCCGCGACTTCGGCCGGCGGGCTCTCGCCCATGTCTGCTCCTGCGCGATCGAGGGCACATACCGGTCCTGCACCCGGTTTCTCGCGAGCTCGCGGCTGATCGTAGATGGGGCCCGCCCCACCATGGTCGCGATGCTGCGCACCCCGTGGCCAAGCGCGAGCTGGAAGGCGATCTCCTCCCGCTCTCGTAACGACAACGACGTGGCGCGTGGACCACGGGACTCTAGATGTGTTGATGGCAGCACCTGCCGATCATTACGCAGCCACCGATACGCGGTCGGCCGCGACACCCCTGCCGCTCGTGCCGCGGCTGCCACCGGCAACCCCTGACGCAGCCCCTCCCAAAACGCTAAACGAACACCCACCGGCGACCACGGATGGCCCATCGACAGCACCCCACAGAACTCAGGGTGTTGCACTCACCACCTGAATTCGCCCGTGTAATCGGAGTGAGTTGCGAGACGGGTCGGGGGCATGGGAAAGCTGATCGGGTACGCGCGAGTATCGACTAACCAGCAAGTCACCGATAGGCAGCTGGCTGACCTGCTTGCCGCCGGCGTCCGGCGTGACGACATCTATGTCGATAGGGGAGTGTCCGGCGCCCGCGCGTCTCGCCCGGAGTTCGATCGAGCACTCGACGCGCTCCACGATGGCGACACTCTCGTGATCACCACCCTTGACCGACTGGGCCGGTCGACGCAGAACATGCTCGCTTTCGCCGAGAAGCTCGGAGACCGCGGCGCAGGCCTTCGTGTGTTGAATCTCGGCGGTGGCGACGTCGACACGAGAACGCCAATGGGAGCGATGGTCTTCACTGTGATGTCCGCGCTCGCTCAGATGGAGCTGGACATCAAACGAGAGCGCATTGGAGACTCCGTCACCAAACGACGCGCGGCCGGTAAAGATCTTGGCGGGCGCCGGCTCAAATTCACGGACTCGCAAATTCGTGGAGCTGCCCACCTGCTCGAACAGAACGAACCGGCGGCGCAGGTGGCTAAAGAGCTTGGGATGTCCCGAGCGACTTTGTACCGAAGAATTCGGGCGCTCAGCGGATCTCGCTGATCACGTTGGCGAGGCAGCAGGTGAGGTTGAAGGTGGGGCCACCGAGGGAAGGGAGTCGGTCGGGCAATCTGCTTGTAGATAAGGTCATGTCACGGGTCTCGTCCGGGTATCAACAAAACCACGTGTCGTGATGCGCGCGCCGATTTCGACAGTTCAGGCGTGGATCAAAGCCAGGGGGAGGTAATTCGATGACTCGTGATGAAGCAGCTACGCGTTTGGAGCTAATCGACGTTGCGCTTGCTGCTAACGGCTGGAGCGACAGCCAAATCGATCGCGAATATCGCTATCGGGCCGGGCGCGTCTTCTTCCTAGGCGATGAGGTGCACAGAGAGGTTCCCCAGTCGGCAGACTATGTTCTCCGTGAGCGGGCAAACGGTGTGGCCCTCGCCGTGTTGGAAGCAAAGGATGAGTCGCATTCCCCCGGAGCGGGACTGCAGCAAGCCCACGCGTATGCAGAGGATCTAGGTGCACCTCTAGCAATCGCCTCGAACGGCCATGCGTATGTTGTGCAGAGTCTGCAGTCTGGAGAAATCATCCAGATAGATGCGCCCCCAGGACCCACTGGACTCTTGGATATCATTCACGGTCGGTTCAGAGCTCCTGCACCGAATCCCTTACTTGCTCCCACCCTTTCGGATCGTCCACTCAGGTACTACCAGGAGAGAGCAGTTCATATCGCTGTTGACGCGATCATGGCTGGTAGAAAACGACTCCTTCTCAATCTCGCGACAGGCACGGGCAAGACAGTTGTCTCTGGAAACATCGTGTGGAAGCTCTGGCGCACCGGTGTGGTGCGTAAGGTGCTCTTCCTGGTCGATCGTGTCTCGCTATTAGGGCAGGCCTATAACAGCTTTTCTGCATTCGGCGATGCCCGAGGCGTCGTGGGCGAGGATAAAGATCTCCCGTTGTTGAGAGACGTGCATTTCGCGACGTACCAGGGGCTGTATAGCGAGCGCGGTGGTGGTCGACTCTTTGAGCAGTACCCGCCCGATTATTTCGATTGCGTTGTAATCGACGAGTGCCATCGGTCTGGGTACGGCGATTGGAAGGCAATTCTCGACCACTTTGGAAACGCGGTGCACGTAGGGCTGACTGCAACGCCCAAGCGCGCTGACACCATCGACACGTACGCCTACTTTGGTGCTGAGCTCCTCGATGACGGAGGTCACGGCCAGGCTGACTATGAGTACTCGCTTGCCCGGGGCATCGAAGATGGATTTCTCGCTACCTATCAAGTGCTGCAGGTATCTACGAACCTCGATGAAAGAGGCCTGCATATCGCTCGCGAGGTGGAGTTTGGAGCCGAGCTTTTCACACCAGAAGATGTCGAAATTCGTGATGTCTACACTTCAGAGCAGTTCGAGCGAGAGATATCGGTACCGGATCGGACGAGGGTGCTCTGCGAGCATCTGGCGAACAAGATACGGGAGTGGGGCACGGCCGAGAAAACAATCGTCTTTTGCGTCTCAGCCGCACATGCAGACACGGTTCGGACTCATATGCAGAATCTTTTAGGCGTGGAGGAGGGGCTACCGAGATACGCCGTCCGAATTGTGTCGGAGGAGAGAGACTCGGCGACCCTTCTAGAGGAATTTCGAGATCCCCGGGGGAGACAGCCCGTTCTCGCAACGACCGTTGACCTCCTCAGCACGGGCGTAGACATACCGTCGCTTCGCAATGTGGTCTTCATGAAGCCCGTTTCGAGCCCGATCGTTTTCAAACAGATTCTCGGACGCGGTACGAGGCTTGATCCCTCCACCGGGAAGCTCTTTTTTCGAGTGGTCGACTACACAAATGCCACACGACTACTAGATGCGTGGGATCTTCCATCTGCCCCTGATGAGGAGTGGGTGACTGGCGCACAAACCGTGTTGGTTAGCGTCCGAAACGTCGACGGAGAACCCATTTTGGGGGCGCGAGTCGCCGCCACACTCGGCCGCCGCCATATCGCGCGGGGCATTACAGACCAGTACGGACAGTGCGAAATTTCCGGTCTCCCGGTGGGGTCTCTAACTGTCCGGGCTAGCGCGAGCGGGCGCCGTCCTGGACGGGTGAGGGTGAACGTCCCGCAGGATGACGAGATAGAAGTCGTCCTTGAGGAGTCTGGTGTAGGTCCAGGCCGGATGGTCATATCAGGCGTAGAGGTGACTCTAGCCGCAGAAATAACACTCAATTTGACGTCAGATGGGCGAGAGCTATCTGTCGAGCAGTATGTGGACCTCGCGGGTGAACGCATCCGAGATGCCGTCCAGGGCAGCCCAGCAACGCTTAGAGAACTCTGGCGAGATCCGAGCACCCGAAATCGACTTCGTCAATCGTTACGAGAGCATAGCGTCGACACAGAGCTCTTGGGGCTGGTGCTTGAGCGTCCGGACGTAGACGATGCGGATCTTCTCACCTACGCAGGTTGGCGTGAACCGTTGCGAACGCGAGAAGAGCGTGCACGTAGAGTTGAACTGCGATCTGACTCGGTCTTACCCGGTCTGTCGGATCCTGAGCAAAAAGTCTTGCGTGGGCTTTTAGATCAGTACCGCGTAGCGGGACTTAATGAGCTCGATTCTGCCGCCGTGTTTCGCACCCCAGCGTTGCGCTCGATCGGTGGCCTTGATGCGATTGTGAGCATGCTTGGTGGGCCCACGCGCGCACGAGAAATCTTGGTCTTAGCCCGAAATGAGATTTATAGGAATGGCGGAGTTGCGTGACCCTTCAGGAACTGCAGCGACTAGTTAAGTCTGCAAGTGAAAAGATGCGGGCTGACGACAACACCAAAGGGACAGCAAAGTATCTTGAACACTTCTCCTGGCTTCTGTTTCTTAAGGTTTTCGAGCAGGTCGAACAAGAAAAATCGCTGGTCGCTGAGATAGATGGTCGCAGCTTTGACCGAATCATTGAGTCGCCCTTCAACTGGAGTGACTGGGCGGATGGTCAGTACACGGGTGACTCGCTTATCTCATTCATTAACGATGAGCTGTTCCCGCATCTTCGTAGCCTGACTGGCACTCGCTCGAGAGAAACGGTCGCCGAGTTGTTCAGCGGAGTTTCGACGGTCATGAAGAGCGGCTACGTCTTGGCTGAAGTCCTAAAAGTCGTCGACAAGATCCGATTCCGTGAGGCCGACGATTTTCATGCGATGACCGTGATTTACGAGACGCTTCTTGCTCAGATGGGCAGTGACTCTGGCTGGTCAGGCGAGCACTACACCCCTCGCCCCCTGATCAATTTCATTGTTGACGTGGTCGACCCAAAGGTCGGCGAAGTCGTGTTCGATCCGTGCTCAGGCTCCGCCGGCTTTCTAGTCGAGGCCTTCGAGCATATGAGACCGAAAGCCACTACTACGCAAGAGGATGAGTTCCTTCACTCGGAGGCGCTTCGGGGGCAGGACTCTGGTGAGTTCCCCTTTTTGCTAGGCACGATGAACCTGCTTCTTCACGGTGTGACAGAGCCTGATATCAAGCGGCGCAACTCTCTTGAAAGAGACATCCGCACCATTTCGAGCGACGACCTAGTCGATGTTGTTCTGACTAATCCGCCTTTTGGTGGCTCTGAGCATCCTCAAGTGCAGCGCAACTTTCCAATCCGAAGCAGCTCAACTCAGCTACTTTTCATGCAACTCAATCTGGCTACCCTGCGGCCCCAGGGACGAATGGGGGTGGTCCTTCCAGAGAGCTTCTTGAGCAACGGCGACTCATTCGCAGTTTTCCGAAAGCAGATGCTTGAAACCTGGAATGTACACACGATCGTCAGCGTCCCCTCAAAGGGTATTTGGTACAAGGACGTCAAAACGGATCTGCTCTTCATAGACGGGCCGGGTCCGACAGAAGAGATCTTCTATGTGGAGATTCAGCCGCCCCCGGGAGTCAAAAACTTTAGTCGAGTGCGAAAGCCGCTGACCGAAGAAGCGCTCGCCCCGTTCCTCGAACTTGTTAACAACAGGGCAGAGAGCGAACATTCCTGGTCGGTTCGGGTCGAGGACCTAGATCGAGACTCTTTTGATTTGCGGCCAATGAAGCCAGCTACCGAGACGCTGCTGACGTTAGAAGATGCTCACGAACGACTATCGCGCATAGGCGCGAGAGCGCCCATAGTCGAGGCTAGCGTGGAGAGCCTCACCTCAGCACTCTCGGGGGCGGCCCCCGCGGAAGCTGATGTTGCCTTCCCGCTAAGGCCCCTCGGTGATTGCATCACTCTTGTTCGCGATCGTCATCAGCTCGTTGAAGACCAGCACTATCGTCGAGTACGGGTGGCCCTTCACGGTCGTGGCCTCGCACTACGAGATGAGGTGACCGGGCGCGAAGTTAAGACAAAAACGCAGTACTTCGTTCGTCAAGATCAATTTGTGGTCGCAGAGATTGACGCGAAGCTCGGGGGTATGGGAATAGTCCCGCCTGACCTCGATGGCGCTGTTGTTTCGAGCCACTACTTCTCGTTCGACGTCGACCAGAGTGTCTGTCGGCTCGGATGGCTGACCCTCTTGGTTGAGTCGGGTTTTCTAACCGGGCTGCTTAGCGCAAAAGGAGCCACGAATTATGCGTCGGTTCGTCCCGACGATATTCGGGAACTTCAAGTTCCTATGCCAGAAGTCGATGTGCAGGACGACGTTCTCCGCATCATTGACGCGGCCAACTTGGGATACGAAGCAGCCCGAGATGTTGCTGACGAACTAAGCACAGTTGTGCAGGAGGTTAGATTAGGGGCATTGACTGGTCGTCTCACTCAATAATCCGGGCCGCTGCTAGCTCTGTCTGCCCGAAGGGCAAAGTAAACCGAAGACACCGTATCCCAACGATTTACCGGCCTTTGTGCGTACCGCTTAGCTCGTCCCTAACCTTATTGATGTTCACATACGCCGTGTATAGGCGCGGTATGGCGATCAGAAATACGAGCAGGACGTAGACGGCGAAGGCTGTCGCGATTGCGGCAAATGGACCGGAGATCGAGCCATCCGCGTTTGCACCGAAGTTCATGCCGAGAACCAACCACAGGGCGGTGCCGCCTGACATTAGGGACGCTACGAGGAGATGAGCGGCAGTCTCATCGAGCGAATCCCTGTCGATTTGCTCAACTGTTTTGAAGTCTTCCGCCCGTTCCGTAAGCTTCAAACGCATCGACGAAACTTGTCCCCAAGCCGCCAGGAAGCTCCCCGCGAGCAGCGCCACGCCGGCCAAGAGCGACCCAGGCGTACTAATCTTCGCTCCTGGTAGGAGCATCAAGCCCCCAACAATTCCGGGAACCAAGATCATCACGATTCGTGTGGCCTTATCGGCTATGGGACGAGGGTCTCGGTAGTCGCTAAGGGCTTTCCAATGACCGCGGAACAGTTCGACAGGCAGAAATCGTTCTAACACGCGAGCATCGCTCCTTTCAGGAGCTACAGCTGGGCTTGAATGCCCAAGGTTGGGCCAATCCGTTGAACGACGGGGTTGGCCTTGTTGCGGATTTCTGAGGGCTTCGGCTTCGTAGAACCGAGCGGATAAACGTAGAGCTGGTCTATCGTTTCTGAATTGATCTTCTGGGTCTTCCCGTTTTCGAGGAAGGTCAGTTCTGCGTCGTCAAATTCTACGCCTTCGACGTCCGGCTCGATAAGGGTTAGAACGTCCTTTGCTGCCATCTTTCTTCGCTCACTTTCGCTGCCCTTCCCGCTTCGTTCGGCCATCTTTGTGAGAGCCTCGCCAAGCTTCTCAATGGGGGTCTTCTTCAACCCCCACTGCACAAGTTCGATGTCGTAACTTGATCGGCCACCCTGAGCGTTGATCGTACGGCGCCGGAGCTTGAACCCATGGTTGGCCGAGCCAATCAAAATCCCATCGAGACGCTCACCGTCGATACGAGGTGTCAGCTTCCAGTTCAACCAGGGTTCCTCCTTCCTGCTGCCCTTCTCGTCAAGGCTCACCGCGGCTCGCTGTGCTCGACGCGTCATCCACTGCATGAGCACTTCGCCTGCAAAACCGCGGCCGCGTACTTCGGACACCATTACCGCCATGTCCCCATTGGTTGGGAATGCAAGGAGGACGACCGAACGACGGACAGCCGCCTTTTTCTTAATCGGTTCATGATTTCCGGAGCGGTCGACAAGGGCGTCATGGTCGGCCTCCCGGCCGGTCTCTACGAGGACTTCTAAAGCTCGACCGATTTGATTGAACTTTACGACTTCGAAGTACGGCAGGTTCTCTGCGTCGAGAATCTCCTGTTGCCGGGCTTCTTCCCGTAGCTCGTCAACGTAATAGGTCGGGGTACCAATCTGCGTCGCCGCGTCACGCAGCTCCGTGAGCTGTCGAACAAATTCGTCGAATGCATCGACCTCACCTCCGGCTCGGCTGACATCTTGGATCTTGAGTAAGGCATCATCCGTTCGTTTGCGAGCAATGTGTGGCTCTATCGTGTGAATTCGATATCCGTATACCGCCATTTGCCTGCCCCAATCCGTTGTGCCGACGTTAGCAACTGCGTCCGTCGCTTTAGGTATTGACGAGCGACACGGCCGTAAGCCCCTTAGCCAACTGATTGCCTGCCGACCTTCGAGAGGACTAATGAGATTGGCTTCGAGCTGAGACAGCTCACGTTGCAGCTCTATGACCGGTGAATGCGACACGCCGATGACATGCCAGTAGCAGTTACAGATTTAACGCTTGAGTGTCCACATGGCCTACGGAAAGCCCGGACGAAAGTCCAAAGGCGCGAGAGAGCTGCTTGGCACGCGACCCCCTGTCGACCTCGCCGCAGAAGCGCGGATGAAGGCAGACGAGCTGGGGCTGTCGATCAACGACTACTTACTTCGCCTGCTAGCCGAAGACCTGGGGCGTCCCGAGTACGTCCCCTCACCAGCTGATCCCACTCGTATGGAGCTGCCTATTCCGGCGGCTTAACGAGAGAGGCCCGCCAGAGGCGGGCCCGAAGCTCTGGCTCCCTACCTCGTCTGAGTTTGGCGACTGACGTCGAGGTGTGGAGCGGTTCCCATTCAAATGCCCGGTAGAGCCGGGAGGCTCTGCCGCGTTCTCTTTGAGGAGACGAGGCAATCGTACCTCACGTGGGACTTGCTGTCCCGTTTTCGCGCGCAAACACGCCTGTCGGCGTGTCAAACCACTTCGACGACCCGATTTCGGGGCCACAGGATGCCCCAGGAGCGACGAGCTCGAAGCGGTTGGGCTCATGGAGCCTGGAGGCCCCTCCGGGGGCGTATGCGGCTGTGCCGGCCTGGGCGAGCGGCGCCGCGTGGTTTGATGCGGTGATGGATGCTCTGCGCACCCCAGAGGGTGAACAGCTGCGCCGGCGGGTGAAGGTCGCGCCCGACACTCTGCTGCGGATCGCGCACGCCGACATGCTCGCGGCCGACGCCGACACTGGCCGCGGTGTGAGTACCGCGCACGAGACGGTGGCCGAGGTGACGGGGGTATGTAAGAAGACGGTGCAGCGCGCCCGGGGGCTGCTGGAAGCGCTCGGGCTGGCCGTCTCGATCGTGGAGGGCCGCTACCTCACCGTGGCCGAGCGTGAGGCCGCTGAGAGTGCCCATGGGGGACGTCAGATCAAGGCCGCGTCGGTGCGTGCACTCACGATGCCGAAACGGTGGGCTGTGGAAAATGTCCATCTACCCCGTAGGGGTGACCTTGGTATTAAAGCTCCTGATTTAGAAGTTAAACCAACGCGCGCAAGCGCGCGCGAGTCGGCCGCTTCGCGCCCTCCAGCAAAGACGAAAGGATCAACGCGCCCCGGTTTCCCGAGGTCAGGTCAGCCGAGGCCTCTTGGTGTGCAGCGGTTTGCTGCAGGGTTGGTGGCGCGGATGCGGTGGTTGGCTGATGGGCGGCATATCGGTCAGGTGTGCGCGATGCTCGAACGCACAGGGGTCGACCCCGACAGGTGGACAATCGACGCCTTCATGGACGCTCTCGCCACGGGCAACAAGCATGCCGGCTTCACCGTCGCAGAGCCTTCAGGGCAGCGTGATCCTGTGGCGTATCTGGGGTGGCAGATCAAAAACGCGATCGACCCGAACGAGCCGACGCCGGCCGAGGAAGCGCAACTCCGAGCGATCCAGGCACGAGCCGAACTGGAAGCCCGCCGGCGCGAACGAGAGGCCGAAGAAGCACGGTGGGCGTCCCGCGATCAGGCAGCGATCGACGAGGCGATCGTAGCGATGCACGAGCAACAGAAAGCGTGGGAACGCGCACGACGGCACCCGAACGAGGAAACCGAATGACGTGTGGTCACGAACGTGGTTACAACGGGTGCCGGCGAGCGTAGTCCGTGTCGAGCCAGAGCGGCGAGCGGTAACTGACGTGGCCGACATGAATGCTGAGAACGGGCACGTTGAAGGTGAGCGCGACGGCCTCGCGAATCATTCGTTTGGCGTCCGCAAAATTCGTGTCCTGGCTCCAGATGTCGTCTTCGACGGCACACACTGACCACAGCCCGGGACGATCACGAATGACGATCGCGGTCACATTCCTCATGGCTCAATTCTCGACGTCTCAGCCCTCTCCCTGAACTCAGGCTCCCGGGCCAGGCATGACGTTCTTCTACCCGGATCGACTTCTTTTCCCACGGGCCGGCGCACCCGGTCTTCGTTGACCTGATCGGAGCACCCGCTTCGCCGGCGCCTCCCCCAAAAGATCGGGGCCGGCACAAGCCGGCACTGCCTGCTCGAGCATTTTTCCGTCTGTCTGGCCACTTCACGATAGTTCGCTCCCGGCCCTTCGTGCCCGCCAATCCGGACGCGCCCCCAGGGGGCTTATTTCGCCCGGATTGGCGGGCACTACGGGCCGTCCGCTCTCAGTCGCTGCGCTTGCCAGACAGGCAGAAAAACAAGTTGAAGGAGAACCCAGTGCTACTTCTCACCACACCCGCAGGCGACACCATCAGCGCAAGCACCGACGTCGAGCTGGCATCGAAATGGCTCGACAAGCAATACGGCGAGACCTGGGCAGATGGGCTGATCCCGTTCGACGAACACGACTACATGAACTCCACCATCGAGGAGCTTGCACTCATGCGGGACGGAATCTTCCCCGGCTACGCCATCACCGAACCCACCACCTTCGACCACTAAGGAGACACACCATGACCACCAACACCGCCACCCCCACTGTCCAGCAGGGCACTGTCGAGCACATCGACCCGACCGAGATCGTCGTCGAGGCGAACGTACGAAGCGAGGCGAAACTGGCTCTTCTCAGATGAGGGTGTAGGTCGGCCGGGCGCGTCGGTCCGCAGATAGACGTCGAGATCTCCCGACGACGGAGGTTCCTACGCCATCCATCCGAAAGACCTCGACGTGACCGACGCTACCCCGCCGGCCGGCTTCGGCCGCCCTGACCTGACCGCCTTCGCGTCTTATCCCAATCGGCTCTGATCGGGTCTGCTGATCCTCTCGACGAGAACGCAGCGACATCACAGCCACCCAACCCCGACCGTCCGAGAAGCCGGGACACGTCACATGACCTGTGCTGCGGGCGTGTCGAGTGGGTCGTCCAGGGGCGACGCAGGAGCGTCGACGCGACGTGCTGAGAGGTGGTTCCAGTCGAGCACTGGCACACCGGCTACAGGCATGGCGATAGGTCAGGAACGGCGTCGCTCCCTACGCAGGAGGGAGCGCAGAGTCTCGGCGTTCGCGTAGCCGACCCGTAGCGCGATCTCGGCGGAGGTGAGGTCCGTGGTTGCTGAGAGGTGCCGAGCTCGTTCGATGCGAAGCCGTTGGACGAAGCCGAGCGGAGTGAGGTTGAGCGCCGCACGGACTCGTCGTTCGAGGGTGCGCCGGCTGGTGCCGAGCGACTGCGCGACGAAGGCGACGTTGAACGGTTCGTCCAGGCGGGCGCGCACGAAGCGTTCGAACTCGACGACGATCGGGTCCTCGTGCCGGAGATGTTCGTAGGCGACGAAGGCCGCCTGCGACGGGCGCTCGTCGATCATCAGGAGCTTGGCGACATGTTGGGCCAGGTCGGGGCTGATCGATCGCACGAGTGAGAGCGCGAGGTCGATGTGGGCGAACGCGGCGCCGGCGGTGACGAGGTTCCCGTCGACCACGACCATGGTGTCGAGATCGAGGGCGACGGTCGGATAGCGCTTCAGGAACGCCGGCCCCAGGAACCAGCTGGTGGTCGCCCGCCGATGATGCATCCGTCCGGTCTCGGCGACGGCGAACACGCCGGTGCACGCCGCGGCGATCCGGGTGGTCGCCTCGTCGAGGCGCCCGAGCGAGGCGATGACCGAACGAGCATCTCGGCTCTGGAGGGCGTCGTTGGTAGCGGCGGCCGTAAGGGTTCCAAGCGCAGGGACGACGACCACGTCGAACTCTCCGGACTCCGACAGCGGGTGGTCCACCGTCAGGGTCATCGATGCCGTCGTGGTCACTCGCCGTTTCGGTCCGAGGATGGCGAGTTCGATCGGGTCGATCCGCGGGTCGACATCGCCGCGGGCACCGTCGGCCACCCGCACGATGTCGATGATCGACGCGATAGCCGAACCGAAGCAGCCGTCGATCGCGATCAGTCCGATACGCATGACGTAAACAATAGCAATACTGCCGTATACGCCACTCCCCACCGGCCCTCGCTCGTCATACGCTGAACTCGCTTCACCAAGAAACCTCGACACCTAGGAGAGTCCCTCATGTCCACACCCGCATCACTTCCGTATGCCTTCGTCGCCAAGATCATCGCGGCCGATGGACAGCACGACGCGCTCGCCGATCTGCTCGCCGGCGCTGTCGCACTCGCCAACGAAGAAGTAGGAACGATTGTCTGGTTCGCGGTCAGGACCCACGCCGACACCTTCTGGATCTTCGATGCATTCCCCGACGAGGCCGCTCGCGACGCCCACGCCAACGGCGCCATCGTCGCAGCCCTGATGGCCAACCAGCACCTCCTCAGCTCAGCACCCGAGATCCTGGCGGCCGACGTCCTCGCGTCCAAGCTCCCGTAGTCCGCCAACGCACGAGACGATCGCGCCCCGCCGAGCCGTCGCCAGGTCGCGACGCAACGCCATGCTGCGTTGCCGAGCGGTGCGAGGCCTATCGGCCGAAGGATGTCGGGCAGTTCATCGCCCAGGGCCTCACCGTGCACGGGCTGACCGTTGGCAGCGCTGCCCGCGACGGCAACGCCCTCGCGCACGAGCTGATGGGCTTGGAGCGCGGCGGCTTCTACGACCGCGACAAGCTCGCAGGCGTCGTCGATGCCACCCCGGCCAAGGCACTCCATGTCGCCCTCGCGGTGGTTTCGGCGGCATCGAGGCCAGCATGTCCAAGATGAGCTGGCGCAACCCGAACTCGCGGGATGCGCTCTACCTCAACCAGATCGCCGCCTGGGGCTACACCCTTAGCGAGGTCGAACAGATCATCGTGGACGCCGAAGAGCGGGAGCCGGGCGCGTATGAGGGCGACCGGCCGGACGACGAACTCGACGAGGAGTAGCACGGGCACCCGGCGTGGCAGCCCCGCACTGCGGCCACGCCGGGTCACTCCCCCGGCTCCGGCACGGAGGCCGGAACCTCGCCCGAGAGCGGAATGCCGGCGTAGCCGGCATCGACCCGTCTCCGGTCGGAGCCGCTACGCGGCACAGCACTATTCGTCGATGACTTTCGCCTCGATGATCGTGAGGAGCTCGTCCGGATTCATGCTGGCGTCGGCACGGCGGAGCGCTTCAAAATAGACCGGCTCATCGGTCCATTCGAAGATTCGGTCACCTGTCATTGCCAGAAGCAGCACGTCCGCGTATAGGCGAGTGACGCGACCATTGCCGTCCACAAACGGGTGGATCTTGACGAGGTGATGGTGAGCGCTCATCGCAACGAATTCCGGCGTGAGCCCGGCACTGTCCAGGTTGCTGGTCTGCCAGTTGAGTTGATCGAGTTCCGCGTAAAGAGCTTCCCGAATGTGCTCGGGCGCTACCCCGATGCTCAGTTCCCGGACCCGAATTGCGCCGGCCCACTTCCAAATGCTCCCGTAGCACGCCGCGTGAATATCCGTCAGCGCATACGGCGTTGTCAAATCGGCCACCGTGAGCTCCCCCGAGCTGATGCCCGCGTAAAGCTCATCGCGGGCATCAGCCAACGCTTGCGCTTCCGCCGCATATAGCTCAGCCTTCGTCTCGAAGGACACACCGTCAACGAACGCTTCCGCATCCTCCGGATCAACCGGGGTGTCGTTATACGGGCTGGAGAACTCAGCCAACAGGACGGTGCGAATGCGCCTTCAGACGCTTCACGAGATCGCCGCTCCCGGCCACCCGGACCTGAGGTGCTGTTGTCGGCATGCGACCTTCGATCTTCATCGTCTTCATCGTCGATTCCACAACCGTCTCGCTCAACCGCTTCGCGCTGACGAACTTCTTCGGTGCCATACCCTGCACCCCCTTCATTTCGCTCGCCACCAGAATACGCCCCACGACTCCCAGCACGCCCTCAAGTGCGGCCCGCGAAAGCCTGCTGGGCGTGCAGTCGGCGCCGGATTAGTGCTTTTCGTGGCGGCTTGGAATGATGTGGTGTCACAGACAAGGGAGCGCCAGGTGCAGGTCGAAATTGGTGACACGGTGGTCTACCCCCACCACGGGGCCGCAACAGTCACCGCGGTCAAAACACGAATGATCAAGGGTACGGAAGCGGCGTACGTGTCGTTGCGGGTGCACTCCAACGACCTGATGATCGAGCTTCCGGTCGCAAAATTCGATGACGTCGGCGTCCGCGACGTCATCAACGCTGCCGGGGTGGAAGGCGTCTACGCGGTACTGCGCGCGGATGTTCCCGAGGATCTGAGCAACTGGTCCAGGCGGTACAAGGCCAACCAGGAGAAGCTCGTCTCCGGCGACGTGGTCCGGGCCGCCGAGGTCGTTCGGGATCTGTGGCGCCGCGACGTAATCCGGGGGGTGTCGACGGGTGAGAAAGCGATGCTGATCAAAGCCCGCCACATCGTCGAATCCGAACTCGCCCTCGCCCTGAACTGCACCCAGGACAAAGCCGCCGCCGTCGTGACCGGAGTGCTGGAAGAAAACCTCCCCAGCTAGCCCGAGTGCTTCGCTCGAGCACGCGCCGCGGCTTCCGACCTAGCTTCAACGGCGGGGTCGGTGATAGAGATCATGACGGTGCTGTCGCGCCGATCAAACAGCTGCACCGTCACAGAAACACCACCAGTCCTCCAGACCGTGACCGGGGTGTCCTCGAAACCCGGAACCGGCTGCGGAGCCCCCAGCGCTTTCCGGAGGTGCCGGTGCAGTTTCCGGTAGCCTGCCTGCGCCGTTTTGCTGCCCGGGTCCGGGCTGGAGTAAACGAAGAGCATCACGCCGAGAAACTCGTCCTGGAAACGCGTCCAGGACGCGGAGACGGTCTCGGACAGATCACAGCGGAGGGCGAAAATCGCTGAGTCTCCACCGTATTCGTGCGGGACCGAGCCATCCGGGTGCAGCCCGCACGTGGCGAACAGAGCGTCACGGTCGGCGTCACCGTCAATGGGTATCGCGTCGGCGAGCTGCTGGATGAGGTTGGCAAGGGCGTCGGGGGCCGGGATGAGACGGTGGGACACCCGACTCAGACTAGGACCGATCCACGCACCGAGCTGTCGGGCAGGTGGCTGGGCGCGCCGGCCTCTCCCGGAGGCCGGCGACGAGGGAGACCCCTCGTGCTCCCCCGTGATAATCCACGGCGGCCTGAGCTGATCGTCACCGTCACTGCCCGGGTGGATCTGTGACGGCGAACGGTGCCGTGCGGGGTGGTGTGCGGAACGGGACGAACCAGCTGCCGTAGTCGAGGTTCACGGACCCCTCCAGCAGACGGGCATGTTCGGCGACCTCGACGGGGTCCCAGTAGAGAAGCTCGTGGTCGTCGTCTTCGAACAGGATGCCTTCGACGTCGTCTCGCCATCCCTCGTCGACCTCGAGCTCGTAGGTGTCGATCAACACCTCGACTTTGTCAAGGAGCAACTTGACGGCGAGGGCTTCTGCGATCGTCGCGGGATACTCCCACGACGTCGCGACACGGGTCGTCACGACCACGGTCGCGACAAGGAACTGGTGCACGAAGCGGCCATCGTAGCGGTCCTGAAATTGTTCCGGCAAACCATGCAGGGCCATGGTCTCGCCGGGATCGAATTCGCCCGTGTTTATGGCGGTGAGATCCTCGAAAAGTTCATCGACGAGGATCTCACCGGCCGTCCAGAACAACCCCACGAGCAGCTGCACGTGCGGCTGGAGACGTCGGCGCGTGAACGCGTCGACGTCCTCATCCAAAAGCATCTCCGAGAACAACCCGACGATCCCCGCACACTTCACCGCATCTGCCCGAAAGTCCTCAGCGGTCACGCTCACCCCATCCACGAACCCACCCTAACCAGCTCAACCACCACAGCTCTCTAGGCAGAAGCTTCGGTCGCGCGGTGCGCGACCTCCACTCCCCCAGGACCGCGAGTGGTTGCGGTGTCGAGGTTCGTTGCGTCGCGCATGGTGGCCCTGGGCCGGGCCACCGCATCCCACCCCGTCGGGGTGGGATCGGCCGCGCCGGCTCCGCACCTGAACGGTGCTCCACCGCGTGCGCGGCCGCCCTGCCCCGACCGAGGCTGAATCCACTTTCAGTGGACTCGCTCGGGGCGATGCAAGGTATGATTGGCGTAACGCTACGCGCCACACCAATCCCTTGCCCTGCGGGGCCCGACCCACCCCTGGTGGGTCCCTCCGCATCCTGCGTCGGAGGTCCTCATCAGTGTCTGATTCGTCCCGCTGGCGTCTCTTCGGTCGCGGCGAACCTGCCGCCCCCGAAGAGCGCCCAGTGGTGGTGCCGGCGGACGAGCCGACCCCACCATCAGCGGCAGCCGACGTCGACCCTTCGGGGTCGTCGTGGTCTGGGCCACGCGGTGAGCGCGTGAAAACCGTTGCTGTGCGCCTCACTCCTGACGAGCACGCGAGGTGGGTTCACGCTGCGGAAGAGGATGGTCGGCAGCAGCTTGGCCGGTGGGTTCGCGAGTCCGTCGATGACCGGTTGGCGGGGCGTCCGGATCGTCCGGCGCCGGCGGCGTCGGAGGAGGTGCGGGCGATGCGGGCGGAGCTGTCTCATGTGGGGTCGAACCTGAACCAGATCGCGAAAGCGTTGAACGTTGCGGAGCTTGGGGGTGGTGCTGCGCCGGAGCTGCGAGTGGTCGCTCAGGTGATCGAGGACACCCGGAAAACCATGGCTTCGCTTCGAGACGTGCTGCAGGAGCTTGGGTGAGCGCGCGGTGGCCGGGCAGTCTCGGAGAGTATCTGATGGTGTGGTGCGCTGATCTTCTCGAGCCGTTGGATGTAGTTGATCGGGTGAAGACGGTGAAGTTCTATCTGCGGGCCGATCGGGATGCTGCGTGGCCGTCCAGGGCGGCGGTGCAGCGTCACGTCGAATGGGTCACCGGTGAACTCGCCATGTTTCCCCTCCCGGAGCTGCGTCCCGCACCCGAGGAATACCCACCCCTCCCCCACGGCTACCCCCACATCAGGGAGCACACTCGCTGATGGTGATCGCGAAGATCACCAAAGGGTCCCGCCCCGGCGACATCGCCGCGTACCTGCACGGGCCGGGAAAAGCGAACGAACACCGGTACGAACGCCGCCCCGGTGGTGCCGTGATCGGGGGGAACCTCGGTCGGGAGGGCGATCGCAACGGGAACGCCTGGGCGCAAGACCTGCGGGCTGCGACCCGGACCCGGGAGGAGATCAAAAACCCGATCTGGCACGCCTCCCTCCGCGCAGCGCCAAGCGACCGGCGACTCAGCGATGCGGAGTGGCGAGACGCGGGACAGCACATGGCCGAGAAACTCGGCTACGAGAACCACCCCTGGGTGATGGTCCGCCACGGCGACGACCACGTCCACGTCGTCGTCTCCCGGGTGTCGGAACAGGGCGAGGTATGGCACGCCCGGCAGGACTACCGGAAAGCCCAAACCGCGGCGACCGAGATCGAGAACCAATACGGGCTCCAGCAGGCCCCGCGCACCCGGAACGTCGAGCAGGCCCGCACACCCCAGTCCCACGTCGTGGAGTCACAGCAGAAACAGGCCGAGCAGATCCAGAAAGAACGCACCCAGGCGGCCGAGCAAGCCCGGGAGGCCTACCAGGTTGCCACGAGAGGTCAGGCGCCCGCGCAGGACGCGGTGCGCACCCGGCCCGATCAGGAACCGGCCGTCCGGGAACAATCGGAGGCCGCGGATCGGATTCGGCGCGCCAGGGAACAAGCAAGCCGCGACAATGACCGCGACAGAGACCGGTAGCGAAAGGTTTACCGGCTTTAGGACGGTTTATCCGATCTGGATAAAGCTTCGCTCAGGGCCGGGGTTAGGCGGCTTGGCTGACGGGTGTGATGTGCCCGGTGGCGGTGTCGAGTTGGTACTCGGGGTCTTGTGTGGTGGTTGGGTGTGCGGTGATGAGCCAGTAGTCGGGGCGGTCTTCGACGATGAGAGGGTAGCCGCGGAGGACGGTCCAGTCGTGGTCTTGGGCGAATGTGCTGGTGGGGTCGTGGAGGATGATCCGGTAGCTGACGCCGGGATGGGTGGCGGTCAGAAAATCGATGAGTGTGTCAACTGATTCGTGCATGGCGTATCCCTCCCTGTGTTGTGGACTTCTGTGCTCAGAGTCACTCATCCTGTGGTGAAGCGGGACGGGATGGCCGGAAATTCACGGCCTGTTTACACGTGCAGGAAGGGGTGGGTCTGTCCGTCACCCGAAGACGGACAGACCCGGCGTCTCGGCACCTGGCTTACCCGTCATGTGTCGAGAACACCACAATAACCGGGTCTCACGGTCGCAGTGGACTGAGGTTACGTCGTTGAGATGCCGACGCCGATGGCGTACCCGGTGGTGGTGTGTTCGGCCGGGGGTGAGGTGGCGATAGGAATCCATCCGGTGACGCGGCCGACATCGCTGGCGGTGCGGATATCGCCGGGATGGGAGGCCAGGACCACGATGATGCTCCGCCACTGCTCGGCGGGAGGGATGGTGTCGGAGGCGATGAGGTCCAGGTGATGGGTGACGACCACATCGTGGTCGTTGCTGAACCGCACACCGAGCCCCGAACCCCCAGACCCCTCGGCCGTGTCGAGCTGCCAGATGAGGGCGCGCCCGGGAGCGGGTTCTCCCGGACCCGAATCCGGGTGGGGTATGAGGTCACCGCCCAGCATGCGCATCCCCACAGTATGACCGGCCGCCCGTGGCAACGGAGCAGGTACGGGTCCGAGATGATGGGAGCATGTGTGCGGAACGGGTTCGGGTGGCTCTCCTCCTTGAGCACCGGATGGTGATCGACACCCTCACCGTCTGGTTCCGCCGGAAAGCACCGGACCTGATCCGCGTGGTCGCCGCGGCCACACCCGACACGGTCCTCTTCGGAGACACCACAAGTGCGCCCGACGTGATCATCACGGATCAACCTCCTTCATTGGCCTCGCTCTCCCCTGCTGTGTTGTCAGGCCACGAGGGAACGAGACGTGTTGTGGTTACCGGCGAACCGCCTCCGGTTGAGGAAGACAGCGCTGATCCGGTGGCGTATGTGACGATCGCCGATCCGCCGGAGACTTTGGTCGAGGCGGTCACCGCCCTCACCGAGGGTCGATCGTTTGTGTCGGCGGGGGCCCGCGACTTGCACCGTGTAGGCCCGGCGGTGAAACTGACGGTGAAGCAGCAGCGCGTGCTGGGTTTGTATGTGGATGGCCTTTCCGTGGTGGACGTCGCCGAGCAGGTTGGAGTCACCCCCCACGCGGTGGCGTCGCATCTGAAGCAGATTCGGAAGAAATACCGCACCGCCGGTATCCCGGTCTCCACGAAGATCGAACTTGGTGCCGCCTTCGCTGGCGCCACACCCGCCAGCGCTCACGGTTCGGTGCTGGATGCGCTTCCCATGGAATACCGGCAAGCTTCCCCTCACGAACCCGCGGGCGTGCTCCGGTGGCCGTCTGTCGCCGGGCTGGCGGGGGTTGAAAGGAACACGGACTGGGACCAGTTCTCGACGGTGATGTCGACCCTTCAGATCGCGGCCACGCTCGGGATTCGCCAAATGGACGTCCTGAATCGGTTCGCAGACGGCACCATCCCTGCCTACCGGTTCGGGAAGTACTGGATCGTCTTCACGGCCGAATTCCGAGCCTGGATCACCGCCTGCACCACCACCGACAGCGCACAGATGCCGCCGGTCGATGTGCTCGCGGCCTACGACGAAACCATGACCTACAAGGACCTCATGGAGCTCTTCGAGAGGTCCAAGCTCACCATCTACCGGTGGATCGCAGACGGCACTCTGCCCGCGTTCAAAATCGGCAACAGATGGCTCATCCGAACCCACTACCTCCGCCAAACACTGAACGAGAACAGCAACCAGTCACCGTTGTAACACCGCAGCGCCCGGTTTGGCCCCCTGTCGGGGGACATCGATACGCTCGAAGTAGACAGGTGTAGGCGAAGGAGGTGGCTGATGACGTGGGGACCACAAGCCCAAGGAGGCCCACCCGTACCCGTTCTGCAGCGCCTCGGCGGGGGGTGGATGTGGTTGTTCCCGCTGGGCTGGATCGCAGCTCTCCCCGTCTGGGCGGTCTGGGGAATGTTCGCCAGCATCGCCCCCACCGACGTCCTGGCGACGTGCCCGCCTGATGAGTTCGGTGTCGCTCATAGCGGCGACTGCCCGGCCGCACGAGAGGTCGTTGGGCAGCAGCTGACGACTTTCACAACGGTTCTCGCCGTGGTGTGGTTGATCGCTCTCGCCTTGTCGCTGCTGATCGGGTTCGTTCAAGGCCGGCGTCGACGCCGGATCCTCTACGGCCGCACCTTTCTGATCATCTTCAGCGTCCTCGTCGCCGCGATCCCCTTCATCGCCTACTTGGCCGGCTACGGGCTGGGGCGGCTCACGACCGGTGTCAGGCCCCGACGGAAGCGAACCCCACCACCACCCCCTACTCAGGCGGAGATCATCCGGGACTCCCCCGACCCGCTCGGCGCCATCACCGACATCATCACCGCCCGCACGGACAAGCTCCCTGGGGCGGTCCTTGGCTGGTCTCTCGATGGAACTGACTCGATCGTGACCGCTCCCCCACGCGGCGGCGTCCTCGTCCTCGGCCCACCCGGCTCCGGCAAAACCAGCGCCGTCCTCATCCCCACCGTGCTCCTCGCACCCGGCGCCTGCGTGTCCTCCTCGATCAAGTCGGACGTCATGAACGCCACCGCCGCCGTCCGCGCCCAGAAAGGGCGTGTATGGCACTTCGATCCAGGCGGAGACGAGGTCACCCCGGCGGGTGTCGAGCACGTCCGCTGGTCCCCCCTCGTGTCCGTGCGCTCCTGGGACGACGCCCTCCAAGTCGGGAAGACCATGGCGGAACCACTCCGGAAGGGCGATCGCGGCTCCGGTGACACTCACTTCGTCGGGCGCGCCACCGACTGGGTCCAAACCCTCCTCTACGCCGCCTACCTCGACGGCCGACCCATCGCCGACGTCGCCCAATGGGCAATGGCCGCGTCTGATGAGCAAGCCCAAACCGAAGTCCTCGAAATCCTCACCCGCGCCCAAAACAGCGGCGATGAGGGCGCGAGGATTGCCTCACAGAAGCTGCTCGGCCTGATTTCGACTCCAGATCGTGAGCGCGGGTCGATCATCTCGACGATGGTCGCACTCTTGCGTGTCTACGACTCCGTGAACGCCAGAACGATCGGCGTTGACCCCAACTTTGATCCGCGAGAATTCGTGCGCTCCACCGACACCCTCTACATCACCGCCCGCCCCGACAAGCAAGAGCTCTACGCCCCGCTCCTCGCAGCGCTGCTCGAGCAGATCCGCTTCGAGACCTACGACCGCACCAAACACGAACAAGCCGGTCTCGAACCAGTCCACCCGCACGTCACCTTCGCCCTCGACGAAGCCAACACCACCGCCCCCATCCCCCTCCCCGCGATCATCAGCGAAGCAGGCGGCCAAGGCCTCCACATCGTCGTCGGAATCCAAGCACTCGGCCCAGCAATCGCCCGCTGGGGCGACGCCGCAAAATCCTTCCTCACCCTCTTCCCCACCAAAGTCATCTTCCGCGGTGTCTTCGACAAAGACACCGTGTCCGCGCTGGCCTCCGCCGCCGGCGAATACGACCGACACGTCACCAGCTACGGAATCTCCACCAGCTACGTCGGCAAGTTCCTCATCCCACTCCAGACGGTCAACCCCACCTACTCCATCGACCGACGCGCAGTCCTCACCGAAGGCGACATCACCTCCATACCCGAAGGCCGCGCACTCGTATGGGACGGACCTGCATGGGGACTTCTTGCGATTGGGTATCACTGGAAGGCGGGTGTCTGGCAGGCCGCCTTCGATGCAGCGCCCGTCTCGCTTGCGGTGGGGCGTGCAATCTAGGCGTATGTCCCGAGTGCTTGACGGATATAATAGCGCTATTAGTGTCATTGCATCTAACGGTGCCAATAGGATTAATGACGCTATTGCTATTATTATGTCGGTCCAATAGGGTTAATAGCGTCATTATCCATAATGGTGTTATTGGAGACATTGTGACTAACACGCTCAACCGCGGCGCCCTTGATCGCGTGATCGCAGTGATCAATGGGAAAGGGGGAGTCCTCAAGACCACTCTCTGCGCCAACATAGGCGGCATGCTCGCGCACAGCGGCTATCGGGTCCTGCTGGTCGACCTCGACCCCCAAGGCAACCTCGCTGAAGATCTCGGTTACACCGACTCTGAGAGTGATGATCAAGGTAGAGCTCTAGCCCAAGCCCTCATGTTTGGCGGGGGAGTGGCACCGATCTCAGAAATCCGATCCAATCTGGACGTCTTTGCCGGCGGAATGCAGCTCGACCAGGCCACGGCGGGACTCGCAGCGCGCGCGAACAAAGACCCCGACGGCGCCAAACTCGCCCTTGCCCACATACTTGAACCCCTTGCCGCGAACTACGACATGATCATTCTCGACTGCCCACCCGGCGACGAGACTCTTCAGACCGCCGCAGTGGCCGCAGCACGCTGGGCGCTCGTGCCCGTCAAAACCGATGCATCCAGCCGTAAAGGTCTCAAGGCGGTAGCAGCGCGCCTCGACGGCGTGCTCGCCATAAACCCGAGCCTTGATCTCCTCGGCGTCGTTCTCGTGGACACCGGTACAAGCTCTCACGTCATCAAACGAGAAGCCCGCGAACAAATTGCCGCACTGTTCAACTCTGACCGAGACGTCGTCTTCGACGCCACGGTAAGGCACTCCGAAGCAACCGCCCAGGCCACCCGCGAACGAGGACTGCTCGTATACGAGCTCGACGAACACGTTCGTAAAGGACCCAAATGGTATGAAGTGCGTCGGGGCGATGCCAACGCCGAAACCCTGTCACCTCGTACGGCGGCATCCGTCGCGGATGATCTGTTCGCAATCACTCAAGAAGTCGTTGCTCGCATTACGACGGCGGAGCAGCAAGAGGTGGAGAACGCATGACCGACCAAACCCCAGACCGGCGAATCGCTGGCCTGACCCCTCGACCGGCTGCAAACAACGACCTCAGCCGGCTGCGCAGCAAGAACCGTCACCCCGCGGA
>NZ_CP162512.1 GCF_040939305.1 Herbiconiux sp. A18JL235 | reverse complement strand
AATTAATCGAATCGGCCTTGCGAGCCAGCGCCACGATGAGGTCGGGGCGGAAGCCCGACCAGTGGGCCGGCCCGGCGATCACGACGGGGAGCTGCTGGTGCCCGAGCGAGCGAAGGTAGTCGCAGACCTCGGGGTACTGCTCCACGTCGAGGTAGACGTGATCGACGTCCTTGATGTCGAGGGTTCGCGTGGTGGCGGTGCACTGTGCGCAGTTGCTTCGGCCGTAGACGGTGACCATGATGTGTTCCTCCCAGACGTTTTGAAGTGCCAAAACCGGCAAGAGCATCGATGGTGAGCGGGAGGCGCGTAGTGCCGGAGTTCTCGGGCGAAATAAGCCCCGCCAGGGGCGCGTTCGAGAAGTCCGGAACGGAGCGCCGGGAGCGAACTACGATGTGGCGGCCGGTCTTGGCGCTGTAACGCCCGCGCAGCGGGGGAGGGGCGTTGACACGTAGGTGTCAATCAGCTCGAGCTGGAGGAGTCAGCGAACCATCCAGGACCAGAGCAAGCTCAGGTCGTCGACGAACTTTCCTCGATCGGCGGAGTAGCGGACGGTGCGCCCGTTGCGCTGGCCTTCGACGTCAGCGGTGACGTAGCCGGCTTCTTCGAGGTCGGTGAGCGAGACGCGCGCTGATGCGGGGCTCACGCCGGTAGCGTCCGCGATTGCGGCCACTGTCGATTTGGGGTGGTCGAGCAGGAAGCGCAGCGTCATCATTCGCGAGCTGCCTGAAATCGAGCGATAGGCCACCTCGGCTCGCTCGGGCATGTCGGTCGGGTCGCGACGGCTCGGCATGGCTCCATTGTGCCCCGGCGGCCGTCGCGTCGTCGTGTGGCCTGAAAGGTCGGGCGTTCTGGCGGTCATTGGCTCTGGGCTCCTACCTTGTAATTGAATAGCAAGCATGAGAATTCGGGTCTAATGTCCCAAGTTAGGCATAACCTAGTGAGAAGTCACCACTTCGGGGGGTATGAGGATATGGGCAACTTGGGTCACTTCGTCTCAATTCCGCGCTTTGACGACGTGCAGACGAGATTCAGGAAGCGTCTAGCTGATGGACGGGCAATGCGTTGCGACTTGCAGGTTTCGGCGCAATGCGGACAAGCCTTGTCGGTTGACCATAACTTTCATGCACACGAAAGAGACTTGGAGTCCCAAAGATGAGTTCAGAACCTGTCGGTGAGTCGCGCACATCCCATTTTTCGGGGGCGTATCAAGCGGCCGGCTACGTCGAGGACGTAGCTCCGTCTCGCAGCTTCCGGGCTGTAGGTGGGGGAGTCGCCACGCAGGACGCGGCGAGCCCGTTGCCTGCTGACGTCGTGACCGCGGTTGAGCAGAACGAAGAGCCGGAGCGGGTGGTCGGCGCTCATGCTGCGCCAATCACGGATGCCGAGTTCCAGGCAGAGCTCGCGCCGGAACCGCTCGATGACCTGGCAGTCATCAGCACGATCGAGAAGGCCCCAACCGCGACCCAGGGGTGGCGGGGACTGATGAGCCGGCTCGGGTTGAAAATGGAGCCGGGGGAGTCGGAGAAGCAGCAGCTCCAGGCGGCGGCGCAGCTTGCCGGGTGGGAGACGGTGATCCGGCAGTTCGTCGGCACCGAGGCTGTAGGCGTGCTCGTCGCGAACCCCAAGGGGTCGAGCGGAAAGACGCCGACGTCGATCGTGCTTGGCGGCCTTCTCGCCACGATCCGTGGCGGATCGGTCGCAGTCCTCGAAGTGTCGGACGACCGGGGAACGCTCTCGTTCCGTGCTGAGGGCAACCCGTCCCGTGGTGTGGCGGAGCTGGTGCGGGATGCGGCCGGCATCCGCAGCGCCGGCCAGCTCGCCGGCTACACCGCACCGCAGACCAGTTACGCCTCGATCATCGGTTCCGTTGGGAACCGTGCACCGCTGACCCACGACGACGTCGTGTCAGCCGCCCGGGTCATCGATGAGTTCTACGCCATCCGGGTGATGGACTCCGGCAATCAGCCCACCAGCTCGGCGTTCGCCGGGGCAATCGAGACAGCGGATGCGCTCGTGGTCCCTGTGCTGAACTCGGCCGACGTCGTCCTGGAAGCCGTGGCCATGCTCGACCGCCTCCGCTCTGAGAGCCCGAAGGGTGCTCAGCTCGCGAACACGGCGATCATCGTGCGGCTCGTCGACGGTCGCCCTGAGAACCCGCAGCTCGTCGCTCGTCTGGACAACATCATCGAGCGCGCCGGTGTCGGGGGAGTGTTCACCATCCCCTACGACCCGCACATCGCCGAACGCGGCCAGATCACCCTCAGCAAGGTGTCACCGGCCACCCGGGCGGCCTTCACCGCGGCCACGGCCGCGGTCATTCACACCATCCAGAAGAACACCAAGTAAGCCAGAAGGAGACACCCATGAGCCTCACCACCCGCGTGCTGGCGATCGACAACCCGATCGACGGCATCATCCCCGACTTCTCCATTTTCGGCGCCGAGTTCACCGCCCTCTGGCAGAAGCTGCTCGCCGGCCTCTGGGGCCTCGCGATCATCTGCGCGATCGTCTTTCTCCTCGTCAACGTCGCGTCGATGGCGACCGCCTCTGCTGGTAACAACCCGATGGA
The DNA here is from genome assembly GCF_040939305.1 of Herbiconiux sp. A18JL235. NCBI lineage: Bacteria > Bacillati > Actinomycetota > Actinomycetes > Micrococcales > Microbacteriaceae > Herbiconiux > Herbiconiux sp. A18JL235. Next base: position 65,237 of record NZ_CP162512.1, on the reverse strand, counting down.
GTACAAGACCAGCCGCACCCGTGCGCTCGTCTCAGGAATCTCGCTCGGCATCCTGGCCGCACTCGCGGTCATCGTCGGCGCGATCCTGGCCGTCTTCGGGAGCTGACTCATGCGAGCCCAAGCACGACCACCACGCCGCATCTGGCCCTGGTTCCTCGCCGGAGCCGCAGTTGTCGCGGCGGCGGTAGTCGTGCTCGTCATCGCGCTACGCCCGACGCCGCCCGGGCAGGTCGCCGCGACGTCGGCACCTACGCCGACGCCGAGCACAACCGTCATCGCCGACCAAGATCCCACAGGATGCCTCGGCGGGCCCTCTCGCGACGCCGTGATGCTGCTCGCGGCGCAGGCGGCCGCGCCACACACCACAAACGGGGCTGTAGAGGTCGCAGCCGCCATGGTCCGATGGACATTCCGCTATCCAGGGCCGGGACGCGATGAAGCGAATCAGGTAGCCGATGCGGTGATCGCGCCAACTGCGACGCCAGGGTTCTCGGATCTCGCGGCCGCCGCAGCCGCCAATCCGAATCCGTCGCAGGGCGTCGTACCCGACGGAACGCCGTTCTACCTTTCGACAGTGCCGGGTGTCTGGCATGTCGAGTCCGCCGAGCCCGACAGAGTCGAGGTCTCCGTTGGGTCGGGATACGTCATCGACGGTGAACTGAGTCCTCAACTGCGCTCGGCCTCCACTTTCACGCTGGTGTGGCAGGAAGGGGCGTGGAAGCTCGAAAGCGGTTCCTTCACTCGGACTACGCAAGACCTCTATGCGATCGGGACGACGTTCACGGGAGGCTGCTGATGGAACCGGAATGCTCCAACCCGTTCGAGTGCGCCTCTGATGGGATCGGCGATCTGATCAACGGTGGCGGGCAGGTGCTGGGGTTCTTCCAGGACCCATGGGGCAAGACTTTTGAGGCGATGCGTGATGCGTCGAAGAGTCTCGCGAACGATCTCCTCCCCGCGTTGACCTCTGCCACGCTGCCGGACCTCACCGTCGACTGGTTCCTTAGCGCCTATGCGATCTCCTTCGCGACGGCGATCCTCGTCATGGTCGTGATCCTGCTGATGCAGCTTGTGCGGACCGCGCGCGGCCAGCAATCCGGCCGGGCACTTGCCGAGTCCCTGGGCCTCTACACGCCTCTGTTCTTGGGCGGGGCGATGTTCGGACCGCTGATCGGTCTGCTGCTGGTGAACTTCTTCCACTCGCTCTCGGACGTCTTCATGAGCTGGGGGATCACCGGCAGCATCGACGACACGGTCAGCGGGTTCCAGACGATGCTCGACGAGGCTGACCCGGTCGGCATGGCCGGGGGAGTGCCCGTCGCTGCGATCCTGATGATCTTGATGCTGATCGGTCTGCTGCTGGTGCTGTGCATCCTCATCGTGCAGCTCGTCGCGCTCTACTTCATGGGAGTGATTGTTCCACTCGGCATCGTGTGGATCATCGACGAGAACCACCGCCGATTCGGTCTCCGCGTCGTTGGCCTCTGGATCGGCATTCTCGCCGCCCACCCTCTGCTGTTCCTGCTCCTCGGGGTCGCGTTCAAGATGATGGGGTCAAGCGTCAACACCTTTGGCAACAACGCATCCCTCCAGTCGCTCGTGACTCTAATCGTCGCCGTGATCGCCCTATTCATCGCGGCGTTCTCACCCCTGCTGCTGAAGAACTTCGCTCCCGTTATCCCGCTGGGTACCGGCGGCAGCAACGGAGCCGGTAAGAATCCGGGCACGTGGGGGTCGGACAGGCTCAGCTCCGTCACGGAGAAGCAGCACCCCGAAGCCACCCAGCAGTCGGTGCCGACGAGCGAATCTCAGGCCGTACCGGCGGCCGTGGAGGATCTGCCCGTCTCGAGCGCAGCAGGTGGTGGCCTCGGCGCGGCAGCGGCCCAGCGGGCAAGCTCTGGAGCCGTTGGAGCTGAATCTGGTGCTGCCGGAGCCGGTGCGGGTGGCGTGGGTGTAGCGGCAGCGACCGGCGGAGCAGGCGCCGGCGCATCCGGGACGGCAGCCGGCGTCGCGGGCGCGGGCGAGGGCATCGCCGCAGGGACCGCGGCGGCGGGCGCCGGAGAGTCGGCAACCGGAGTCGGGGCAGTGATCGGCGTTCCCACGTTGGTCGCCGCCGGCGCGATCGCGGTAGGAGCCAAGGTCGGCGAGAAGGCGATCGAGTACACCGATGCGGCCGCTCAGCAGTCGCTGGACACCATGGACGACGAAGGAGCCGACTCGTGAGCACCGAACAGCTCCACAGCGACGCCGCCCGGTACATCGGGGGCGAGGGCGGACACCGCTCGTTCTTTGGCGGAACCGTCTCCAAGACGCGCATCGTCGGGTTGCTCGGAGCGTTCGTGGCAATGCTGGCATTCACGCCCCTGTTCGGTATCTGGGGGCTCGCGCTCGGCCTCGGAGCGGGACTGGTCGTGTTCTTCCTGACTCAGCGCACCCACCGCGGCTCGATCCTCGACCGGCGGACCCGCCGGGCGCGGTGGCAGTCGCGAGTGAAAACCGGAACCGACGTCTTCGAGCCGTTCGACGTGGCTGAATGGGACCAACGCGAGCAAGCCGTCGCCCACGCGCGAGGACGTACCGAGAAGTGGGAGGCGGCTCGGCAGCTCACGGCGATGCGCGCTCACCCAGACGGCGCCGACGGGATGGGCTGGCTGCAATGCGGCCACAACGAGCCCGGAATCGCCTGGCACGCCCCGCTGGGGGAGCAGCCCTACCTCTCTGTCACGTTCACGGCCACCGGGCAGGTGTCGGGATCAGAGTCATCGGCGAAGCTTCGCCGCGCGGCCGAGGCGTTCGGCCTGTTCCTGGCATCCCGGGCGACGCCAATGAACCTGGTCAGCGACGTGCAGATGACCACCCGCGTGCTGCCGGCGGACTCGGCGATGCAGGAGTTCTGGGTACTCTGCGCCCTCGATGCGGAAGCGCCCGCCGAGGCGGTGCGCTCGTACGAGAACGTTCTGCGCCTGAACAGCGAGGACGCGATGGTGCAGCGCCACTTCTTCACCGTGTCGTGGCCGATCACGCCAGCGTTCCACGCAGCGGCCGCGAAATACGGTGAGGGTCGCGATGGATGGCGGGGACTGATGCGGCAGGAGATCACCTCCACGCTTCGCGGACTCACCGAGGCACGCGTCGGGCACGTCGACGTGCTCACCGCCCGGCGCCTGGCTGCGGTCATGCTGCACCAGCAGAACCCCTCACGACCCATCGACCTCGTCAAAGGCGTCGATCCGGCCCGGCTCGGCGTTGCGTCGCACGATGAGTTCTCCGCGCACGTCGTCGACGACGTCGACCCGATCATGGGAACTCCGGTGCAGTGGTGGCACCGCACGGCTGCTATTCGCTCGGAGAACATGGCGATGGGTGCCCGCCGCCAGCTCTGGGCCCTCGACCTTCTCACCGGAGCTGACATCCGGTTCATTCGCACGCTGTCGTTCCACCTTCACCTGATTCCCAAGGCGGAAGCGAAGGCAGCCACCTCGAAAGACATCACCCGGGATCACGCCGACAAGCTGGGCGACGCGCAGAGCGGCCGAGTCGCGAATGATGAGACCGACGCCAACCTATCCGCGGCGAAGGTGCGCGCGCGCGACATAGCGCACGGGTCGCCCCACCACGGCGGTTCCTGGGTCGGCTACGTCACGATCTCCGAACGCGACCGGGATGCGCTCATGCGGGCCTCCCGCGCGTTGGAAGAGACATGCGCGACCGGCCTAGGGATCGAACGGCTGGAGTGGCAAGACTCCTACCAGGCAGCCGCATCCGGAACCACCTGGCCAATCGGTCGCGGCCTCACCGCCGGCCGGTCCTCGTTCGGGTCGAAGTTCATGAACGCCCTCGCGGGCAAGAGCGAAAAGGAGGCGCTGTGAGCACCCACGCCGCCGAGAAGACCGAGCGCAAGAAGGCCTGGCACACCATGCCCGTGCTCCGGGCGTTCGCTCCGCCCGTGGAGACGGTCGCTCAGATCGACGACGCCACGGGAGAAGCGCGCGAGATCGTGCCGTGGACGATGCCCGGGTCCAGGCTGCGGGCCAAGCTCGGTGCCGCCCGGCGCGGCTTCTACGCTCCCGCCCTCCCGGGGGCCCCGACGTCGACCAGGCAAGCCGAAATCCTGAACACGGCCATCATCGGAGCGCCCACCGGCACGAACGGTGTCGTGATCGGCCGCGACGTGCTTTCGCGCACGATGATCGCCCACGACCCCGTCACGGCCTACAACGCCTCCCCGCGTCTGGTGTCGAGCCCGAACGTTGTCGTGATCGGCGACGTCGGCTCCGGGAAGTCATCGCTGACGAAGACGGTCTACGTGATCCGGCCGCTGCTGTTGAACAAGCGGCGCGCGTGCACGTTCGACAAGAAAGATCGCGGGGGAGAGGGCGAGTACGCGGAGCTTGCCCGCGCCTACGGGCACGAGCCGATCAAGTTCGCCGTCGACGGCTCCGGCACCCGCCTGAACCTCCTGGACCCGATGATCAGCCGCGGCACCGGCATGGTCGGGCAGATGCAGCTCCTGAACGTCGTCGCCCGCCTCGCCCGCGAAGACCAGGCCCTGAACGAGTGGGAAGAAGAAGCCCTCCGCGCGGCTCTGCGCCGCACCGTCACCGAGCACCAGGACGGCCGCACGCCAACTCTCGCGGATGTGCTGCCGAACCTGTCGCGGGTGGCCGACATGGACGACTACGCCGGCCTCTCGCCTCAGGCGATTGACGCGCTGCACCAGGCCGGCCTCTCCGTCCGGTTCACCCTCAACACGCTGCTCCAGGACTACGGCGGCCTCCTCGATGGCGAGACGTCGAAGAACGTCGACCTTCGCGGGAAGCTGACCGTATTCGATATTTCCCAGCTCCCCGACCAGGGCCCCGCCGTGCCGGCCGTCATGGCGATCGGCCACATGTGGCTCCTCGGGCGCCTCCGCGAAGACCGCGGCTGGGCGACGAACTGCATCTACGAAGAAGGCTGGCATATCGCCGCTGGCCCCTCGGCGCAGCTCGCCCGCGCGAATCAGAAGCTCTCTCGTGGTCTCGGCCTGTCGAACGTGTTCGTGTTCCACAAAGGCACCGATATCCCGCCCGGATCTCCCGGCATGGCGATGATCCAAGAAGCGCAGACCGTGCACGTGCACCGCCAGACTCTGCGCGAGGACGCCCTGTGGGCGGCACGAACGTTCGCGTTCGGGCCCGACACGGCGCAGCAGATCGAGCGCCTGGCTGACGGGCACCACATCTTCAAGTACTCGTCTCGCCCCGAGACGCTGGTGCAGCACATCCGGTCCCCGTGGGAGACGCAGATCACAGACACCGACGAAGCATTCAAGGCCGCCGCCGGCATCCAGGGATAACCGGATGGGTTGGAAACTTCCCACGCTCGCCGCGGCCACCGTCGTGGTGTTCACCGCCACCGCGGTCCTGTTCGGGATGGCCCCGGATGCGCGGGCCGGCTGCGGCAGCGGCGCCGTCGACTCCGGCGCCGCTGGCGGCCAGTCGATTGCCGGGTTCTCAGGGGAACAGTTGGAGAACGCCGCTCAGATCATGAACGCGGCCGCGGAGCTGAATCTCCCGACCGCAGCTCAGACGATCGGTGTGATGACCGCGATTGGCGAATCAACGCTGCGGAATCTTGATCATGGCGACAACGCCATCAATCCCGACGGAACCGTAGCCGACTCCGTTGGCCTGTTCCAGCAGCAAGAGCGCGGCTACGGGCCCCTCGCCGACCGGATGGACCCGTTCAAGGCCGCCACCGCGTTCTTCACCCGCCTCATGGGCGTGCCGGGCTGGCAGACAATGGAGCCCACACTGGCCGCGCACGCCGTGCAGATCAACGCCGACCCCAACTACTACACGCCCTTCTACGCCCCGGCCACCGAGATTGTGCAGGGACTGATCTCCACCGGGGGAGCGGGTGCCTGCGCGATCAGCGGCGACGTCGTACAGCTCGCGCAGCAGCTCGTCGCGGCGGCCGACCAAGGCCGGCTTGTCGGCTCCACTCCCGACCACATCAAAGAAATCCGGTGGATCGCGCAGGGCCAGAATGTGCCCGACTGCGGCGTCGACGTCCGCATCCTCCAGGTGCTCGTGCTCGCCCTCCAGGTCTTCGACCAGGTCGGCGTTTCCGACATCAACCGCAAATGCACCGGCCAGATCGAGGGCGCCGGTACCGCGTCCTCGCACTACTTCAACGGCGGCGGCCTCGCCGTCGACTTCTACCTTCTCAACGGCCGAAGCCTTACCGGCGCCGACGGCAACTCCATCCGCCTCATCAGCACTCTCGACCCCGTCATGCCCGACGGCGCCCGCGTCGGCCAAGTCGTCTGTCGGGCGACAGCAGGCACCACGATCGGCACGACCCATTTCACCCAGTTCGACGACACCTGCAACCATCTCCACATCGACGTCGGATTCACCGACGGTCCCCTCACCATCGGTTGACACCTAGGCGTCAACCCCGCTCGAGCGGACGAACCCCATGACCTACAGCATCTGGCCCGGCGTCCTCGGCCTGCTCATCTACCTCGTCTTCGCGGCCATCCTCCTCGCAGTCCTCTACTGGGTGATCCGTTCCGCAGTCGGGAGCGCCCTACGCCGGCACCAGCTCTGGCTCGACGCACAAAACAACATCCCGCCCGGACCTACTGGGGCAGTGGGCAACATCCTTCACGATTGAACCGGAGCTCATCGAGGCCAAGCGCACCGCGCGCGGCAGCCCTAGGAGAGGTCGACAACCTCCGCATCCTCCGCGTTCATCTTTACCGACTCGATCCCGTTCTTCGCGCCCGCCCTCGAGGTGTAGCCCTCGGAGGTTGCGATGATCTCGCCGTTACCGGCTTTCAGACGGAAACGGAATTCACCGTTGGGGGACTTATACAGTTCGAACTTCCCGGCCACGATCCGCTCCGTGCTGGCCCACATCGGCGCGAACCCATGGCCGCTCAGCCGCGGCTGTTCGCTCGTGTAAGCTACCGGCAATAGTTCAAGTTTCCCTGTATTAAGCGGGGTCTGTATCATTGATCCGTCCGTAGCCACCCGCACCGGAATGCTTTGCGGACGACCGACAGTGAATTCGTGACCGGAAGCAATCGGCTAGGAGGAGACGTGCGATCTATATCGCGACCCTCCTCCCGACCCGCAGTCACGACGTTGACCAAGGTTGTTGTGGGGCTCGTTGCCCTGCTCGCCGTCGTCATGGGTCTGTTGTCGATACACGCGCTGGACACCACGGTCAGTCACTCAGGCCAGCCTTCCGTGGTCATGGCGGATGTGCTTATCGATAGCACTGACCATGTCGATTCGATCGCCACAGCTACGTCATCCGACGTGAGGATCGCGGCCGCCGGCCTGATCGGATGTGCTGCTGCAGGGGTGTTGTGTGCACTCGGCGTTCTCGCGCTGGTGAAACGAGCCGTGAGAGCCCGAGAACCTTCGCCGGGCGAACCGGCAGCGACTCCTCTGCAAAGGCATCGCCTTGTCGTTGCGCGCGCCATCCCGCGCACCGCACCATCACTTTTCGCACTGACCGTCATCCGTACCTAGGCGATCCGCGGACGCCTCCGAGCGTCCTACCGACCGCCAGACCCGCCGCTAGCGGCTCTGCGGATGGATTCGACGTCACGCACGGGCTAATTCCCGCCTTTACGCTTCGAATATGGCCGTCCGTGAGTTGCTGGTGCAGTACGAAAGCACGATTTGTGACGCAAACACCCGACCAGGACGGCGCTCTTCCCAGCCGTCGAGCGCTGCGTGAACGAGAGCGCTCAGAACTTTCAACACCAACCCAGAACGCGCGCGGCCGCCACGCTCTCGAACCGAGACCTCCGGTTGCTCTCACGCGCCGTGAGACACGCCAACTCGAGCGGATCGCAGAAGAACAGCAAGCGGCCTCAACGGGCCGAGGCTCGCTGCCCCGAGAGGCACCAGCCGAGGAACGAGGCGCCCATCCCGAGGATGCGCGGAGCGTCAAGGACCCAGACCGCAGCACGGCATCAGAATCGCTTAAGGTCGTTACTTCCGGTGAGATTCTGGCCACGGCTCCAATCGTCTCGACCGCATGGGTTGCCGACATCACACCAGTTGCACCACGAGGACGCGCGGCACCGCCTCGGCGCCAAGTTCCTCTCGCGACTCCGTCGCCCGCGACATCCGTGCCAGCGCGCACGAAGCGCCGAGCGCCCAGCGTGCGCGCCTTGATGGCGCTGTCGTTCTCCGCACTTCTGGTCGCAGCCACCTCGCTTTCGGCCACTAACTCGTCCCTATCCTTCGCCTCCACACCATCAGTTACCGAACTCCAACCGCAGGAGCTCCTTACCGTCGCGGCGGCCCCTGGCCAGCCAATCAGCCGAGACGGGTATTCCGTCACCGAGGCGAAGGTGATCGCTGAGAAGAAGGCTGCAGTCGCCGGATACCGCACCGCTGACACCTTCACCAACAACCCGACCAGCGCCGTTCAGTGGCCATTCCCGGTCGGTGTGCCCATCAGCGACGGGTTCGGTCCTCGTGTCGCCCCAACGGCTGGCGCGAGCTCCAACCACAAGGGTGTCGACTTCACCCCGGGGCAGGGCACGCCGGTGAACGCTGTTGCCGCCGGAGTCGTCCGACTGGTCCAAGAAACCGATCAGGGCGGCCTCGGCGTGTACGTCGTCATCGACCACGTCATCGACGGGGTGAACGTCAGCAGCTGGTACGGCCACATGCTCACGGGCTCTCCGGTAGTGACCGAAGGGCAGCTCGTGGTCGCCGGTCAGCAGATCGGCGCCGTCGGTAACACCGGGGTCTCCACCGGTGCGCACACGCACCTCGAGATCCATGTCGAAGACACCCCTGTCGATCCATTCGCCTGGATCTCCGCACGAAACTGACGAAACGGAACCGGACCCATGAATCAGAAGAAAACGCCCTCTGCTCGCACCCAAGCCGCACGCGCCACGGCGGAACGGTTGACTGCACAGCGAAAGCCCAAACGCACCCTCGTCATCGTCGTCCTCATCGCGGTCTTCGCCGTGATCGCCGTCGGAATCTCGATCATCGCTGTCAGCGTCACCCAGAGCGTCAGCCGCACCGCCGAAGCCGCCCAAAGCGCATCCGTCGTGCGGGACAACAGTCACGTTCTCGACGAAGCTCCCGACGGGAAAGTGACCCTGGTGGAGTTCCTCGACTTCGAATGCGAAGCCTGCGGTGCGTTCTACCCCTATGTGGAGCAGTTCCGCGAGGAATACAAAGGCCAAATCACCTTTGTCACCCGCTACTTCCCGATTCCCTCGCACTTCAATTCCCGCAACGCCGCAGTGGCCGTCGAGGCGGCGTCACAGCAGGGCGCGTTCGAGGAGATGTACAAGATGATGTTCGAGCTGCAGAGCACGTGGGGAGAGAGCCAGGAGGATCTATCGCCCTTGTTCCGCACGTACGCGGAACAACTCGGCCTCGATATGGCGGCCTATGACACGGCTGTCGCCGACCCGGCCACTCTCGAACGCGTTCTACAGGACTATGACGAGGGCGTCGCGCTCGGTGTCGATTCGACCCCCACCTTCTTCCTCAACGGGGAGAAGATGACCATCGACAGTCTCGACGGCTTTAAGGCGCAACTTGATGCCGCGATCGCCCAATAGCCGGGTGGCGGCGGTTTCGGGTGCCGCTGCCATCCTCCTTCTTGTCCTCTCTGGCTGCGCGGCCGGTGGGACCGACGAGCTGAGCAACAGTGTCACCGACAGCGGTTACGTCGCCGGCGACGGATCGGTCCTCGAGCTCACCCAAGCCCAACGAGCAGCCCCGATCACCTTCGCCGGCACCAGCGAGAACGGGGAGCAAATTAGCTCATCGGATTACGCCGGCGAAGTGCTCGTGGTGAACTTCTGGTACGCCGCCTGCGCACCCTGCCGCCTGGAAGCGCCCGATCTCGAAGCGGTCTACGAGCAGTACCTCGCACAAGACGTCGGATTCCTCGGCGTCAACGTCAGGGACCAGGCCGCGACCGCACAAGAGTTCGCCACCACCTTCGGAGTCACCTACCCCTCGATCATCGACACCGATGCCGGCGTGCAGCTGAGCTTCGCCGGGCAGGTCGCACCGAACGCCGTGCCGACCACCTTGGTGCTGGACCGGCAAGGGCGAGTGGCCGCTCGCATCCTCGGCCGTGTCACCGAGGTATCGATCCTGGAATCACTCATCGACCGGGTGCTGGAGGAGCCGGCGTGATCCCCGAGCTCGTCTTCAACGGGCAGCTCCTGATCGCGATTCCGTTCGCCCTCCTCGCCGGCCTCGTGTCATTCGCCTCACCCTGTGTGCTCCCCCTCGTGCCGGGATACCTCGCCTACGTCGGGGGATCGGCCGACATCGCACGCTCACGCAGCAGAGTGCTTCTCGGCGCCTCGCTCTTCGTGCTCGGCTTCGCAGTCGTCTTCATCGCCTACGGAGTGCTGTTCGGCGCTCTCGGGACGTGGCTGGTGCAATGGCAGGACGTCATCACGCGCATCCTCGGAGTCGCCGTCATCGTGATGGGGATCGTGTTCATCGGCTTCATCCCCGGGCTGCAGCGCACGGCACGTCTGTCCGTCAAGCCGGCTGTCGGGATCGGTGGAGCGCCGCTGTTAGGGATCGTCTTCGGGCTCGGCTGGACACCCTGCTTCGGCCCGACCTTGGTGGCGATCTCAGCGCTCAGCCTCGGCAGCGGATCCGCCGGCCGGGGTGCCCTTCTCGGGTTCGTCTACTGCATCGGGCTCGGCATCCCATTTCTACTGCTGGCGTGGGGCTTCACCTTCGCGCTGCGGGCCACCATGCTCTTGCGCCGATTCATTCGGCCGCTGAACATCGCCGGGGGAGTGTTGCTGATCCTCCTCGGCGCCTTGATGGTGAGCGGCATCTGGACCGCCATCATCTATCAGCTGCAAGGGCTGATCGGCGGATTCGTGACTCCGATTTGATGAGCTCGTCGACGGCGCGGGAGGATCACCGGTGAACGGCATCCTCATGCTCGGAGTGAGCGGCGGGCTCGAGCTGGAACGTCGAGTGCTCGATCGACACCGAGAAATGACTCGCCACACAGCTCTGCAGATCATCGAGCAGCTTCGGGGCGCTGCCGTCGCGGAAGCAGCTCTCCTCTATGACGACGTGAGCGGTGATCACTGGCAGGTTGGAAGCGACCCGGCTGGCGTGAAGGTCATGCACCTCAAGAACGCGGGGCAGCTGGAGAATGTGCGCACGGACCTCATCGAGATCCAGCCCTGCAGGGGTGGTCTCCAGCAGCACGCTGATCGTCTCCCGAAGCAGCTTGAGGGTGCGGGGAATGATCAGGGTGCCGATCAGCATCGCCACGATGGCGTCGGCCTGATAGAAGCCGGTCAGGCCGATGATGATCGCGCTGACGATGACTGCCACGGACCCGAGCGCGTCATTCACGACCTCGAGGAACGCGGCGCGCAGGTTGAAGTTCGTGGACCGGTCACCGAGCAGCACGATGATCGACGCGATGTTCGCCGCAAGACCGATAGCGCCGAAGATGATGAGTTCGCCGGAAGCGATCTCGGGAGGAGCAAATAGCCGTTGGATGCCTTCAACGAACACGAACACGCCCACACCGAGCAGCACAATGGCTTGCCCCAGTGCGGCGAGAACTTCAGCCCGGGCGAATCCCCACGTGCGCTTGGCGGTCGTGGGCCTGGTCATCAAGTGAGCGGCGACCAGCGCGACGCTGAGCCCCAAGACGTCGGTGAGCATGTGTGCCGCATCGATGAGGAGGGCAAGGCTGCCGGTGAGGATCGATCCGAAAACCTCCGCCACGAAGATCGTGGCGGTGATCGACAAGGCGATCGCCAGCCGCTTGACATGGCTCCTCGAGGGCGTGGCGGGCGCGTGCGAATGATTCGTTCCCATACCGTGAATGGTACACAGTTGGATGAACTATTGCGGAGCCTTGAGACAGTTGAGAACGGATATCATTCCCGTATGGAAACTCTGACCGCGGTCGACGCGCTCGCCCGCTTCGGGCACGCCCTCTCCGACCCGATCCGCTCACGGATTCTCGTGGAGCTTTCATCGGGCCCGGCGTATCCCGCTGAGCTCTCCGAGATGCTGGACGTGACCCGCCAACGCATGTCGAACCATCTTGCCTGCCTCCGTGGCTGCGGCCTAGTCGTCGTCGCGCACGAAGGCCGGCGGGTGCGGTACGAGCTCGCCGACAAGCGGATGGCACACGCACTGAGCGATCTTCTCGGGGTTGTCCTCGTCACCGATCCCGAGCACGAAATGGGCGACGAGAGCGTCTGAGACCGACAGACGCCGTGGCTGCGGCCGCGAGCACCATCAGCGGCCAAATACTGATCACCAGCGCAAACGAGCCTCCCCAGCGTGCGGCCGGGGTGACGTCTCGCGTCGTGGTGACGTCCGCAACCATCACGCCGGCGGTGAACGGTTCGAGCTGAGCGACCGTCGCACCATCCGGCGCGATGATGGCGCTCGTGCCGACGGTCGAGATGTTCACCACCGTCCGGCCGAGTTCGATTGCCCGAAGGCGAGCGATCGCGAGCTGCTGCACGCTCTCATCGGTCCTTCCGAAATCGGCATTGTTCGATTGCGCGAGGATGATCTCCGCGCCATCAGCGATGAGCGAGCGCATCACCCGATCATCCGTGATGTCAAAGCAGATCGCCGAACCAGCCACCATCGCGCCCAACCGCAGCACGCCGTCGCGCTGCCCGGGCACGTACTCGCGCTGAATCAAACCGATCAGGTCAGGCGCCAGCTTCTCCCAGAACTGCCGATCCGGCACATACTCCCCGAACGGCACCGGATGCTTCTTGTCATACACGTCCAGCACCCCGGCAGCCGGGTCGATAGCGAGCGTCGAATTGTAGAACAGTCCATCCCTTTCGGTGATCGTGCCCAAGGTGAGAGGTGCGCCCAACCAGGCCGCTATGGCCGTGAGGCGCGCGTCTTCCTCAGCAGAGGAAAGAGGATCGAACTCGCTCGCGTTCTCGGGCCAGATCACCGCATCGACATCCGCGTCACGCAGCGGCGCACTCGCCGCGAGCTGCGCAGCAAGCAGATCGCCGCGAGAACGCTCGGAGAAATACCCCGCAGGCCCGTTGCCCTGCACCGCACCGATCCGAAATGTTCCGGTGCTCTCGACCGGGAACACCGGGACAAGCAGCAGCATCGTCGTCGTGGCCACCACAGCGCCGGTCGCCGGCAGCAGCCGGGATCGCTCGGCCGTGAGCGACACGATCACCGCGACGATAGCCACGAGCGCGAAGGAGAGCGCCGCCATCCCGCCCCACGACACGATCGGAGCGAACGGGCTCATCGACTGAGACATCGCCACCCGGCCCCACGAGAAACCGCCGTAAGGCCATGCGCCGGACAGTTCTTCTCGAGCCACCCAGAGGCCGGCGACCACGAGCGGCGTCACCACAAGGCGACCCCACCGCCCCGGCCACACAGCAGGGACGAAGCGGTAGGCCAGCGCCGTCAGAACACCGAAACCGGACCAAAACAGCGACTCCGTCACCGTGAGCGCTAGCCACGGAACAGGACCTAAGTATTCGGCCGCCCACGAAATCTGGAGCAGGTAGAACGCAACGCCGGCGATGAATCCGAGCAGCAGACCGCGCAGCACCGATTGTCCGCGGAGCGCGATCAGAACCATCGCCACGCCCGCCAGTGTCAACGGCCACAGGTCTTGCCCGGGGAATCCGGCATCGAGCATGGGCCCGGCGAGCACAGCGACGAGCAACGCCAGCCACAGCGGCAACGGGCGAGAGGCAGGGGTCACAGAATGCGACCCTAGGGGGCGAGTCCGTGAAATACCCCGCGCCGGGCTCACAAACGATGTTGCTACCCTGGAACGACACCATCCGCCCCCGCATCGAGAGCACACCCGTGATCCGCACCCGCACCGCACCCCGCCGGGCGCGCTGGGCAATGATCGCAGGGTTCTCGATCCTCACCGCGATGCTGGCTCTACTCTTCGGTCATCTCGCTGATTCCGCCACCGCCCCGGCCGCATCGTCGGCCTCGGTCGCGAGCATCGCTCAGGACCACGAGACCGTCGCGGTCCCCGACGAACCGAGTTCCACCTCCGGAAACTCGGCGGCACTGCTCGTAGCCGGCTGCGCTGCACTCTGCCTCGCCTTGGGAATCGGATGTCTCCTCGCAGTCCTCGCACTGCTGCGGGCCGGAGGCATCCGGCTGCTGCCAAGCCCGGCCCCACCCCGCCCCGAGAGCGCCCCACATTCAACGGTGACCCCCCTCGTGCCGACCCTTGCTCTACTAGGCATCTCCCGCATCTGATACCGACGGACTTCGCCGCGACGTCGTCGCGCTCATCCGTCCGTCATTGACTCCCACGCGCCTGCCTGGGACGTCCGTCCGTATCAGGAGCGCCCTATGGGCATGGACAATTACTGGTTCAACGCCATCTATTCCGTCACCCCCACGATTCTCGTCGGGGGAATCTTCGTCATCATCGTGCGGTCGATCATCAAAGCCGACAGCCATGAACGCAAAGCGCGAGCCAAGATCGAAGCCGAAGAGCGGAAAAAGCTCGCCGCGCGCCTCGCCACCGAGAACCGCGACGAGAACCCCTCATGACGAGCATGGCCACCCGGCGAGTGCTCATCATCTTCGCCCCAGCAGCACTTCTCCTGGCCACCGTCGCGGTCGGAGGAAGCCTGGCCGTTTCAGCGTGGCTGCAGCAGCCCACACTCTTGCTCGACGCCGGCCCGGTCGTCGACATCGGGCTGCCCATCGCGAAGAGTCTCGTGAACATCGCCTCCGCGTTGACCATCGGGGCACTAGTGCTCGCCGTCTTCGCGCTGCCCACAGAGAAGGCCGGATACAGCACCGCGATGGACATCGCCGCCGGAGGTGCCTGCGCCTGGGCCGCCCTCTCCTTCGGCACATCCGTGCTGGCGTATTTCTCCCTCGCCGGCCCCGTCCCATTCGATATCTTCCCGGCCAGCTTCGGGCAATTCCTCACCGAGGTCAGCCTGGGGCAGGGCTGGCTGACCACCACCATCGCCGCAGCGTTCCTCGCGGTGTTCTGCTTCGCGGTACGCGCACCCGCCCTCGTGGCGACGGCGCTCGTCGCCGCATTCGCCACCCTCATCCCGATCGCGCTGCAAGGACATGCCGCGGGCGCTGGCAGCCACTCCGCCGCCTCCACCGCGCTCTGGCTGCACGCCGGCGGCGCCGCCACCTGGATCGGCGGACTCCTCGTCGCCGCGGTACTGATGAGCCGCACCGACCACGGACCCGCCGGCATGCTTCTGCGCCGCTACTCCACCATCGCGCTGATCTGTTTCGTCGTCGTCGCCGCCTCGGGCACCATCTCGGCCGCGCTCCGATTCGACCAGCCCGACCAACTCTGGAGCACAGGCTACGGGCAGATCCTCCTGATCAAGATCGTCGCTCTCCTCGCCCTCGGTGTGGCTGGAGCGGCGCACCGCCGATACCTGATCGGCCGATTCGACAGCTCCGCCGGGGCACGCCGGATCATCGCGTGGCTGATCGTTTCCGAAACCCTCCTGATGGGAGTCGCCTCGGGCGCGGCCGTGGTTCTCGCCCGCACCGCGCCACCGGTCGGTGAAGACCTAGCCGTGACACCCTCACAAATCCTCACCGGACAATCGCTGCCGGCACCCCTGTCGCTCGGACGCTTCTTCGACAGCTGGACGATCGACCCGATCTGGGCGATCGGCGCCGGGTTCGCGCTCGTTCTGTACCTCGCCGGCGTGCGCCGGCTCCGCCACCGCGGCGACCCCTGGCCGATCCTGCGAACTGTGAGCTGGATCGTCGGCCTCGCCGTGCTCGTCTACGTCACCAACGGCGCTCCCGCCGTATATGGAACGTACCTTTTCAGCCAACACATGCTCGAGCACATGACCCTCAGCATGATGGTGCCGATCTTCCTCGTGCTGGGCGCGCCCGTCACGCTGGCGCTCCGAGCGATTCATCCGCGAAAAGACGGAAGCCGCGGGCCCCGGGAGTGGATCATGGCCATCACCCGATCACGCGTCACCGCGGCGATCACACACCCTCTGGTGGTGGCCGTGCTGTTCGTCGGATCGACCCTGGTCTTCTACTACTCGCCGCTGTTCGGCTGGTCGCTCGCCGATCCGATCGGTCATCAGTGGATGATCGCGCACTTCCTGATCGTCGGTTACCTCTTTGCTCTCTCCATGATCGGCACCGACCCGATTCCCTACCGACTCCCTTACCCGATGCGGCTGGTGACCCTGCTCGTTGTCATGGCATCACACGCCTTCTTCGGACTCAGCATCATCACCTCAACTGAGCTGTTCCTGCCGGACTGGTACGGCGTCATCACCCAAGGATGGGCGGTCGATCCCCTCGCTGATCAGCAGGCGGCCGGGGGAGTGGCATGGAGCATCGGAGAGATCCCCACCCTGGTCCTCGCCATCACGATGGTCACCCTGTGGTCTCGCTCCGACGCCCGAGAAACCAAACGAATCGACAGGAACGCCGACCGAACCGGTGACCGTGACCTGAACGAGTACAACGCGATGCTCCGTGCGATGAGCGAGCGGAAAACACCGAAATGACCGGAGACCCCACAGGGCCGGTCTGGGTGCCGGCCGCACCCCCGGACCTCACACAGTTCCTCGCCCCTAACCTGCAACCGATCCCGCTCATCCCCGCCATCGCACTCGTTCTACTCGTCGCCTACAGCATCGGTGCTGCACGCCTCTGGCTCACGGGTCGGCGCTGGTCCGTCACGCGGACCGTCTGTTTCGTCGCCGGCTGCCTCATCCTCATCATCACGATGGGTGCCGGCCTCGAAGGATACGGCTACCGCATGTTCTCGGTGTTCATGTTCCAGCAGCTCACCCTGATGATGGCCGTGCCGCCCCTGCTTGTGCTCGGCTCACCGGGAACTCTGCTCCTGAAAGCAGTGCCCCATCGGGGGCTCGGCATCCTTGTGCAACGCGCTGCACTGACCGGGCTCCGGTCCCGTGCCGCGAAACTGCTGTTGCACCCAGCAGTCATGATCCCCCTGTTCCTGTTCACCTTCTACGGCCTGTACCTCAGCGGCATCGCCAACGCCCTCCTCGGAAGCTGGACCGGTCACATCGGGCTCGAGCTGCTGTTCCTTGCCAGCGGCATTCTCTTCACCATCCCCTTGATCTCCGCCGACCCGCTCCCCGCACGACAATCCCATCTCGGACGCCTCCTCGACGTTTTCGCCGAGATGCCCCTGCACGCCTTCTTCGGCGTCATCATCATGCTCGCCTCGGTGCCACTCATCGCCTATTTCGCTTCCCCACCTGCGAGCTGGGGCATCGACCCCCTGCAAGACCAACTCGTCGCCGGCGCCCTCGCCTGGTCCTACGGGGAGCTACCCACCCTGATCATCGTGCTCGTGCTCCTGTCCAGATGGCACCGCGATGACACCCGCCGAGCCCGCGCCGCCGACCGTCGCCACGACAAACACGGCGACGCCGACCTCGATGCCTACAACGACTACCTCCACCGCCTCAACACCCGAGACACGAAAGAAGCACCATGACGAACACCCTCCGCCGCCGCGCACTCGCCGGCGCCATCGCCACCCTCGCCGCCACGGCGATGCTTTTCACCGCAGCCCCTGCCGCCAACGCCCATGACGCTCTCGCGTCATCCACCCCCGCCGCCGATGAGGTCATCAGCACCCCGCTCACGCAGGTGCAACTCACCTTCAACGAAGAACCGCTCGCCGGCTTCGACACGGGCATCGCCATCGCCGTCATCGATCCGGCAGGAACGGACATCTCGACCGGCGACGTCACCATCGACGCCAGCACGCTCACCAAAGCCGTCTCACCCACGACAGCCGGCAGCTACCAGGTGCTCTGGCAGACCGTTTCAGCCGACGGCCACCCCATCTCGGGCCAATATGCGTTCAGCTACACCGTCGAACCCACACCCACACCCACCGCGACACCGACGCCCACCCCGACGGCGACCGCACCCGCCACCGCGAGCACCGAAACTCCTACACCCACCCCGACAGCCGTCTCTAGCGGAGACGCTTACGATTCGTTGTTCCCCATCGCGCTCATCGGCGGCATCGGCGTCGTCATTCTCATCGTGGTCATCGCGATCATCGCCTCAACCCGTGCCAAGCGGCGCGCCAACTCTCAGGACTCAGCATCGTGACCGCCCGGGCAACGCGAACCCGATACATCCGCCCGGGCATGCTCCCCGCGGTCCTCGGCGCGATCGTGCTCCTAGCGACCATCGGTATCATCCACACCGACTTCTACCTGTATGCGCGCTATGCGGTGAGCATCCTGGCATTGATCGTCGTCGTCATCGCCATCCAGCACAGAAAGTGGTGGTGGGGACTGCCGATGGTACCCCTGGCGGTGATCTGGAATCCCGCCTGGCCCTTCGGATTCGAGGAGGAGCTGTGGCAGGTACTCGTGCTCATCGGGTCCGCGGTGTTCATCGCTACCGGTGTGGTGTTCCGAGTGATCGACACCAGCGAACCACCCCCTCACCGGCGGCGCCGGTGACGTTACCGGTGCTGGCTCCGCTCTTTCACACGCAGCCGACGGGTCTGGAAACCACTGAGGCCCCCCAGTACGAGGAAGCCGATCGCGATCGGCACCGCGATCTCCCACCAGGTGTTCCCTGTCAGGAGGTTTGCGAACAGCACGACCAGGCAGAGCCCGTTCAGCGCCAACGCAAGGTAGGCGAACTGCGCCGATGTCCAGCGTCGACGTTCCGGGGAAGGGGAACCAGGAGAAGTCACGACGTTCCGTTCAATGCAGTGGCGGCCAGGCGCCTTCGAGAGTACATGATCTCGTTTACAATCGCTGAGACGGAGTCGCGGAGCACCAGGAGGCGAGGAGACGCATGCAGTTGAGCCCCCGCGCACTGGCCCGACTGCTCCGCGTCGCATTTCTGGCCCTCCTGATCTGCGTGGCCGCCGTGACGACCACCGTTCTGCACGCGGCTTCCACGAACCACGACACCGACGCGGCGGCCGCCGCCATCGTCGTTCTCGACTCGAACGTCACCGTCCACACGCCAGATGACGGCGGCGGCGTGGCCGAGTGCCTCGGCGCCGCCATGATCTGCGTCGCGGCTATCGGCTCTGTCGTCTTGGTGACGGCTCAAGCACGTCGCGCATCCACGGCCTTCGGTCCGCCCTCACGGGCAAATGCTCCGCCGGCAGCGGTAACCCTTCGCCTACCGGCGCTTTCCGCGCTCCAGTCAGCCGGCCCCCTCCGCATCTAGATTCCGTCTTCCATGCCCTGAGCGCTTTCGCGCGCCATCACATCACCGCATCGGAAAGCAGAATCATGATCCCCTCGACCCCGAGGGTCGGTCGCCGCACGCCACGGCGCCGATCTCGCACCACGATCTCGATCGTCCTGACGGCGCTCGTCACGGTCAGCCTGGCGTCAACGCCCTACGCCGCCTCAGCAGAGGAATACCCCACCTGGGCAGAGGTCGAGGCCGCCCGCGCCGACGAGTCCACCAAACAGGCCCAGATCGGCGAGCTCACCGCACTCATCAGCCAGATCGAAGCCGACCTCGCGGCCGCTCAGCAGCAAGCGGTAGCCCTCACCGACGAATGGGACGTCGCGCAGGATGCCCGCGACCGCGCGGGTGAACGAGCCCGCGACCTCGAGGCGCAAGCCGCATCGGCCGAACAGGCCGCCGGCGCGGCACGACTCACTGTCGGCCGGCTCGTGAGCTCCCTCGCGCGCACGGGCGGAAGCGATCAGCTCACCGCACAACTTCTGCTGTCGGGGTCCGACAGCGACAACTTCCTCAACCGGTTGGCGACCACGTCGCGGCTCTCCGAAAACATCGACCAGCTCTACCGGCAGGCTGAGACCACCAGCAACACCGCCCAAGCGCTCACCGACCAGGCGATCGTGGCAAAAACCGAGCGCGAGCGCCTCGCGGTCGAAGCCGAAGCTGCGATGCAAGCAGCCATCGCCGCCTCCCAGGCCGTTGAGGAGCAACTGGGCCTCCAGCTCGCGAACTCCGAAACACTCAAAGCACAGCTCGCCGTTCTCTCCGAGAACCGGCAAGCCACCGAGGCCGACTACGCCCGCGGAGAAGAAGTCCGACGAGCGGCGGCCGCCGCGGCCGCAGCAGCAGCGGCCGCGGCCGCCGGAAACGGGAGCTCCCCACAACTGGATGCGGGACAGCTCTCCGACCAGGGCTGGGCGCGGCCAGTCGGTGGCCGGATCTCCGACGGATTCGGTCCCCGCGTCGCCCCGACAGCAGGAGCGAGCAGCTATCACCGCGGCGTCGATCTCGGCGCCGGATGCGGCACGCCCGTGTACGCCGCCTCCGCCGGCACCGTCAACTATGCCGGCTGGTTCGGCGGCCTCGGCAACTGGGTACAAATCAGCCACGGTGCAGGAGTGCAAACCAGCTACGCCCACAACAGCCAACTCGTCGTAAGCCCGGGAGAGTCCGTCGCCGCAGGGCAACTAATATCACTCGCCGGCACCACCGGTGTGTCCACCGGCTGCCACCTGCACTACGAAGTCACCGTCGACGGCACCCGCATCGACCCACAACCATTCATGGCCGCACGCGGCGCCGCACTCGGATGACCTCACCGACCCGCTCGGATACGTCCGACACCGACCCCCGCCGCCCCGCCGACCACGTCGACGCCGACCTGCCGCGCACATCCTCGAGCGTCACCTGGGCCCGATGGGCGTGGCGCCAGCTCACGAGCATGCGAACCGCCCTGTTCCTGCTTCTTCTGCTCGCCCTCGCCTCGATCCCCGGATCATTGCTCCCACAGCGCAGCTCCGACCCCAACGGGGTCGTGCAATACATCGACAACAACCCCGGCATCACCCCGTTTCTCGAGGCCGTCCAAGCGTTCGACTCCTACGGTTCGTTCTGGTACTCGAGCATCTACATTCTGCTGTTCATCTCCTTGATCGGGTGCGTCGTCCCGCGCGCCAAGCACCACTGGGACGCTCTCCGGGCACGCCCACCACGGACGCCCGCGCGGCTGAGCAGGCTGCCTGCTCATCGGACCGATATCTACCCACAGCCCGTCGACGACGCCCTGGCGCTGCGCGAGGCCGAACGGGTGCTCAAAGCTGCGCGATATCGCGTGGCACGCTACACCGACGGGGCCACGACCTCACTATCGGCCGAGCGCGGCTACCTCCGCGAAACCGGCAACCTCGTCTTCCACCTCTCCCTCGTCGGACTTCTCGTCGCCGTGGCCATCGGCGGACTCTTCGGCTACGCCGGGCAACGAGTCGTCGTGGAAGGTGAGGGATTCGCGAACGTGCAGAGCTCCTACGACACCTTCAACCCCGGACGCCTGTTCACCCCCGAAGTGCTCAGCCCCTACCGCATCACCCTCGACGACTTCGACGTCCTGTACGAGGAAATCGACCGCGGCGCCCTCGGACAACCGCTGGATTACACCGCGTCCGTATCGATCACCGAACCAGACACCGACTCCGTGCGTAACGACGTCATTAAGGTCAATCGGCCCCTAGAACTCGCCGGCGCCGACATCTTCCTCCTCGGAAACGGCTACGCACCCCGCATCACCATCCGGAACCCCGCCGGCGACACCGTCTTCTCGAGCGCCATCCCGTTCCTGCCACAGGACTCCAATCTGACCTCACTCGGCGTCATCAAGATTCCCGACGGGCTCAGCGAGCAGATCGGGCTGCTCGGATTCCTCTACCCCACCGAGGAAACCGCGGACTCCGGGGCCAAATACTCCTCCTACCCCGACCTCATCTACCCCACGGTGACCCTCAACGTCTTCCAAGGGGATCTCGGGCTCGATGGCGGCGTACCCACCTCGGTGTACTCGCTCGACACCAGCACGCTCACCCAGCTCACCGGTGGCAATACTGGAGTGGAATCCCTTCAACTCCGTCCAGGTGACACGGCTGAGCTCCCGAACGGGCTCGGAACCGTCACCCTCGATGGCATCAGCCGGTTCGCCTCGTTCGACCTCAGCTACGACCCGGCTCAGGACGTCGTCTTAGTGTTCTCCATCCTCGCCACCGCCGGCCTCTTGACGTCATTGTTCATCGCGCGCCGCCGCCTCTGGGTGAAGGTAACCACCGAGCGAAATGGCAGCGTCACCGTCGAGTACGCCGGCCTCGCGCGAGGCGACGACCCACGGCTCGAGGACGCCGTCAACGACTTCCGGAACAAGCACCGGGCGGCGCTCAAGTGGACGGATGACGGCGACGGGAGCGGAGCGTGATCACGAGAAGCCACACGAGGACGCCTCCCACCGCGAAGACGTCGGCGAGGTTGAAGATGGCGAACCACGACACCGCCAGATAGTCGACGACCTCCCCCGTGAGAGGCGCATCCGCCGGCGCCCGAAACACCCGGTCGATCACGTTTCCCAGGCCGCCCGCCAACACCACCGAAAGGAGAACAGCATCCACCACGTCACCGCGCCACACCTTGACCGCCACCCATCCGGTCAGCGCTGCCAGCACACCGATCAGGACGATCGCCACGATCGGGCCAAGACCCGCACCCATGCCGAATGCGACACCCGGGTTGAAGACCAGCCGCAGATCGAACGTCGGAAGTACTTCAATGACGCGGCCGCCCGCGAGACCACTGAGCGCCCACTGCTTCACGAGCTGATCGATGATCACACCAGCCGCCACCACCAGAAGCACGAACAGGCCGCCGATAAGGCGACGGCGGACAAGGTCGGCTCGTACATCACTCACCCGACGACTATACAGAATTTCCTGAACTATCTGCCCTACTCTGTGCCCATGACCACCAAATGGAGCGCGCCGGCGGTGATCGCGCGCCTCCGGCTGCTCCGGGTTCTCGAAGCTGCCCCGATCGACAGCGCCGCGGCGTCGACCAAGCTTCGTCTGATCGAAATCACCGATCAGGTCGATAACGGCGCGATCCCCACCGAACAGGCGGAGCAACTACTGTCCGGCCTCACCGATCAACTCGAACGACGGCGGAATCCTCAGTGACGCGGTATTGCGAACGACTTCGCCCGGCCCTATCGATGTTCCTCTACATCGGGCTCGTCATCCCCGCCAGTCTCATCGTCTTCCTGCCGATCACCGCGGTGCCAGGAATTCTGGTCGGTATCACCGTCGGGGTCGTCCTGTACACCGGCGGTCATCGCTCTCTTCGTTGTAACGGCGCCCGTGATCGAGGTCACGGCCGACACCTTACGTGTCGGCCGAGCAGTGATCCCTCGCGCACTCCTCGGTGAGATCCGGGGCTACGACGGTGACGCCGCGACCCAGCAGCGAGGACCGAAACTCGACGCTCGAGCATGGCTCTGCATCCGGGGATGGGTGAAGCCCGTCGTGAAAATCGCCATCACCGACCCCAGCGACCCGGTGCCCTATTGGCTGGTCTCCACCAGGCACCCCAACGAGCTCATCCGCAGTCTCGGCGGAAACCCCGCTGAAACGCCATCACCCTCAGCCCAAATCCCCACCCCGAAAAGGAGAAGAAGAATGAAATGCCCCATCGATGACACAACGCTGCTGATCTCGAATCGCGAAGGAATCGAGATCGACTACTGCCCCCAGTGCCGAGGGGTCTGGCTCGACCGTGGAGAGCTCGACAAGATCGTCGAGCGATCCGCCCCCGCCGTCGCCGAGCAAACCAGAGGCAACTACGGGCGCGACGACCACGGAAGCGACCACGACCGGAAGCGCTCAAGCGGACACGGCTACGACGGCAGCTCGCACGGCGGCCAGAAAAGGCGAGGCCGCGAATCCTGGCTCGGCGACCTCTTCGGATGATCGCCATGCGCAAGCGATCCAGACCCCTCGGTCTCCTTATCGGGGTGAGCGCCGCCACCCTGACGGTGGGCTTGCTCACCGGATGCTCATCCGTCAGCGAATTCGTGACGCAGCAGGCGTCCGACACCGCGTGTGCCGCGATCACCCCAGTCGTCGACCAAGTCACCGCCGACGTCCAGACCGCAGTCTCACAGATCCCCGTCGATCCAGCGGCCGCCATCGACACGCTCCAAGCCGCGAACGTGCTACTCAGCACCCTGCCCGGACAATCGGAATCCGTGGACACTGCCAGAACCACGATCGACGCTCTCATCTCACAAGCGCAATCGGTGCAGCTGGGCCAACGCCTCGACCAAACGAAGGTCGACGACCTCAGCGCGCAACTCGCCCAAGCTCTCACGGGCACGATCGGAGTGTGCTGATCCGCCCCGCGCGAGCCCTTCTCACCGGCCGGCCATCCAAGCTGGCGCGGCCTATCGTGGCGGCAGCGATCGCGTTGGCGCTGGCTATCGCAATGCTCCTCGCGCACGCAGCAACTGCCGCGGCATCCCCCGCGACTGCAGCCGCCCATGTCACACCGACCGGCATCGTCGACGACGCAACCCAGGCCTCAGAGCCAGATATCCGCGCGGCCGAGACCGAGCACGAAACAGTCCCGCGCCCCCGTCTGGGCGAACCAGAGGACGTCGCAGACGGCGCGGCACCGCCCTGGGTCGCAAACCACGACCCCGTCGATGCTGCGCCGCGGACTGTCACGGCCCTGAAACTTCCGCGAACGCCCCGCACGCTTGAAGAGCTATCCGTCACCCGAACCTAGAACCCGGTGAGTCCGCGGAGCCATCCCGCCTGACTTCCTGCTGCCGGACGCGTGCGCTCGCACCGTTTGAGCGGTCACCACTTTGCCCCCTCGCGCGTCCAGCGCCGGGCGATTGTTCTAGGACAACTCGTGAACTCCCGCATACCCTCACTTGACGGTCTACGCGCCCTCGCCGTACTGATCGTTTTCATCGGACATGGCCGAACAGACCAAGGATTCTGGCCAGGCCATCTCGGCGTCACCATCTTCTTCTTCTTGAGCGGCTACCTCATCACGACCCTGCTGCGGCGAGAGATCGAAACCACATCATCCATCCGACTCGGCCGGTTCTACCTCAGGCGGTCCTTCCGCATCCTCCCCGCTGCATACTTCACCGTCTTCCTTGCAATCGCGCTGGCAGGAGCGGGCATCCTGCCAGCACAGATCGATGGGTGGGGTGTGGTCGCCGAGCTTCTCAACGTCACCAACTACTACATCATCGAAGTCGGCGATGCCGGCCTCCCCCCGGAGACCAGTCAGATGTGGACGCTGGCCGTCGAAGAGCAGTACTACCTCGTGGTGCCGCTCGCCCTGCTTCTGGCCTACAAAGCCGGCGCGAACCGGCACCTCATCGGCCGCATCTGCATCGCCATCGCCCTAGTCGTCCCGGTCTGGAGGATCGTGCTGGGGCTGAACGGGGCAGTCTTCGACCGCCTCTACAGCGCCACTGACACCCGCATCGATTCCATCCTCTGGGGTGCAGCGCTTGCTCTACTCCTCAACCCCGTCATGGGCGACCGTCTCCGTCGACCAAATCGCGTCACGCGATGGGTAGCCGCACACCTCCCGCTCGTCGCCGGCGGCGCGGCCGTCGTGGTGGCCGCGACCTCGATCGTGCCCTCGATGGCGTTCGAACTGAGCATCGCGGACACGATCCAGGGGATCAGCCTCATCGCCATCTTCTGGTTTCTCATCACCCGCCCACAGAGCGCCGTCGGTCGACTGTTCAACAGCCGCGTCGCGGTCCGCCTCGGTGTGCTGTCGTTTTCGATCTACCTTCTCCACAAGATCGTTCTCGCACTCGTCGGCCCGACGATCGATTTCCCTCTACTGACCGACAGCGTCTCACTGCTGCTCTCGATCGCGGCCGCGCAACTCGTCTACTGGATCGTGGAACGTCCGGCGGTGAGATTGCGGCGCAGAATCGAAATGGCGCTCGACAAGCGAAATCTCACGACAGCTCATCGCCCGCACAGGGGCTGATGATGCGACCGGCGAACATCCCTCGAGCTCGGCGGCGGCGCTCAATCCGAACAGGAGATGGCGGCGCGGTCAGAAAGCCTGCGGGCCACGCATCGACTATTCAGAAAACTCTGAACTATCGCCCATACCCTGACCCCGTGCCCACCCGTCGGAAGTACCCCCGCAGCGCCTACCCGACGCGTGCCACGCGGTGAATGACGCCTGGGACCACGCGGCGGCGTACTCCTCCAGTCCCGCGCTCCTGCAGTACCTCCTGCCGTTCATCAGCATCGGAATTCTTGCGCTCGGCGTCGCCACTGTCGCTCACACCCGTGCTCTCACGGACAGCCAGAAGGGCGCGTGGCTCATCTGCACCGTGCTCCTGCCTCTCGCCGGCTCGCTGGCCTGGATCATCATCCTGCTCACCCACTGACCCTCACTGGCCACAGAGCGTCCGCCGCCCGTTATCCATCTGTTAGTAAATGTTTGGATGTACTCGACATGCGCTGCATCGTCGCGTACCGTCGAAGAATCCGCCGTACACCCGAGGCAGGCGGACCCGGCCAAGACATTCCTCTCGCCTCTCGGCTGGTGAACGAATCAAGACCGGGAAGGCGATTCGGTGCCAAGCGCCGAAGAGGAACCCAAGGACATTCGTGCCCCCAGAAGACAACGCCCCGCAGCCGCAAACACGACGAGAGGTCCGCGAACTCGAAGCGCGACAAAGGCGCACCCCAGCGCCCCGGCAGCTGGCCGCACCTCGACCTCTGAAGAGGCCCTCGGTCTCTCGACGTCGCCGAGCGGCCACCGTCGTTGTCATGACGTTCACGGCTGGGTTGATCGCGACAATGGCGCTTCCTGCCTATGCCTTTGGAGGCGGCGGAAACTTCGGCGCCCAGCAGTCGGACCTCGCGATCGCCGGTGACCAAACACTCATCGTGCCAGATGCGTCGGCCGCCCTCGCCGTGAGCCGCGACAATTACACCGCCCCGACCCGTGAAGAACTCGAAGCGTCCCGACAAGCCGCTGCTGCTGCTGTCGCGGCCACCCAGGCGGCAGAAGCTGCCGCCGCGGCCAAGGCAGCCACCCCGGCAGCCACCCCCTTCACGGTCAACCCGCCCTCAGGCCCGTATAGCGGCGACGCAATCGTCGCCTACGCGCAACAATTCGTGGGCGTCGTTCCCTACGGCACCGGTGCCACACCCGACACAAGCTTCAGCTGCGACGGTCTCACTCAGTACGTGTTCGCAGCCTTCGGCATATACCTGCCCAGAATGGTCTCGAACCAGGCCGCAATGGGCATCCCGATCGCGCCAGCCGACGCACAGGCCGGGGATCTCGTGGTCTGGCCAGGAACCCATATCGGCATCTACGACGGAAACGGTCAAAGCATCGACTCGCCCGACTGGGGACGTTACGTGGAGCATCGCCCACTCTGGGGCAGCTACTACTTCGTGCGGATCGTCGGCTAGCTCGACGGCTCTCCGCTGCCCACCGATCAGGGGCTGATGGCCAGAAAGATGAACGCCGCGAGCAAGGTGAGGTGAACGACCCCCTGCAGGCGCGTCGCTCGTCCGGGTACGACGGTCAGAGTCGTGACGATCATGGTCAACGCGAACAGGACGATCTGCACCGGGCCCAGCCCGAGCTGCAGGGGAGTGGGCAACCAAATCGACGCGACCGCGATCGCTGGGATGGTCAACCCGATCGTGGCCATCGCCGAACCCAGCCCCAGATTCAAACTCACCTGCATCCGGTTCCGGAGCGCAGCTCGGGAGGCGGAGATTCCCTCCGGCAGGAGCACCAACAGTGCGATGACGACGCCGACGAATGAGCTCGGTATCCCGACCGCCCGCACGCCGTCCTCGATCGCGGGGGACACCCCCTTGGCGAGGCCGACCACCGACACGAGCGCGGCGATCAACAGAACCAGGCTTATCAGAGCGGTTCGCGTGGGAGGCGGTGTGGCGTGCGCCGTTTCCGGCAGTTTTTTGCCGGCGCTGTCGACAGGAAGGAAGAAGTCTCGGTGCCGGTTCGTTTGGGTCTGGACGAACACGCCGTAGAGCACCAGGGCGACGACGGCGATGAACGCCAGTTGTGCGCCACTGAATCGGCCGTCCGGGGCCGCTTCAGTGAACGTCGGAAGCACCAGGGTGAGGGTCGTGAGGGTGGCGACGACCGCGAGGGCTGCGCCCGCCCCTTCCGGGTTAAACCGGACAAGACGGTGCTTGGTTGCGCCGAGAAGAAGTGATAGCCCGAGGATTCCGTTGCACGTGATCATCACAGCGGCGAAAGCCGTGTCCCGTGCGAGTGACTCGGTGCCTGCCTTTCCGCTGGTCATCAGGGTGATGATCAGGGCCACCTCGATGACCGTGACGGCCACAGCGAGCACCAACGAGCCGAACGGCTCACCGACTCGGTGAGCGATCACCTCGGCGTGATGAACCGCGGCAAGCACGGCGCCGATAAGGAGGATCGCCACCACGATCACCGCACCCGTGGGCAGATCGCGCCCCCACGTTAGGACGAGCCCGAGAAGGGCGATCACGGGAACGACCAGAGGCCATTTACGAAGTAGTCGGGTCATGGGCCTCTGCAATCGGCGAACTGTCGATATTTCGTCTACAAACTATCAAGCCAAATCTGTACAATCGCCGGACTGTTCATCGACCCTTTCGTGAAGTTCGAATTCGGTTACCTGACACCCAGCCCGAGAGGAGAAGACCCCCTGCCACCCACGTCGAGATGCTATGTGCAAGGCCAGTGGTGCTCGCTGCGACTATGAGGACGACGCAAGAGAGACCCAGCAGCACTAGGGTCAGGTACGCGAGTCGAAGCCCGTTTGGTCGCATGTCTTCTTCCGCATGGTTAGGGCGTGTTGACTAGCGCTCGATCAGGCTGGGGGAGTGCGGGCAGGACAGCCCGCCCTCGAGCTGCCCGCAGGCCATTTGCGATGACGATGACTTCGGCGATCTCATGCACGAGTACCACACCGGCGAGCCCGAGTACACCGAACAGGGCGAGCGGGAACAGCACGATGATGATCGCCAGCGCGAGCACGATGTTGCCGGTCATGATGCGCCTGCCGCGGCGAGCATGGGCGACCGCCTGAGGGATGAGCCGAAGGTCTGTGCCGGTGAACGCGACATCCGCCGACTCGATGGCTGCGGCCGATCCCGTGGCACCCATGGCTATCCCCACATCGGCGGCCGCGAGAGCGGGTGCGTCGTTGATGCCGTCGCCGATCATCGCCGTGCGAGTGCCGGACCGGAGCTGCTCGATCGCTGCCGCTTTGTTGGCGGGCAGCTGTTCGGCGCGGTAGTCGGTGATACCGACCTGGTGTGCGAGTGCGGCTGCCGTCCGCGAATTGTCACCCGTGAGCATGATGGTTGTCACGCCCATGGCGTTGAGCTCGGCGATCGAGGCCGCAGCTTCCGGCTTGAGTTCGTCGCGGATTCCGATGAGCCCTGCTGTGGTGCCATCGATCTCGACAACGATCACGGTCATCCCATCCGTCTCCAACGCCACGCAGCGATTCTGCAGTGCGCCCGCGGAGACCCAGCGGGGGCTACCGACCCTGACTGTTATTCCGTCGAGCGAACCCGAAATACCATGTCCCGGGTTTTCGACAACATCAGCGACGAGCGGCGGGTGTGGCTGCTCGGCGAGGATTGCGGTTGCCAGAGGGTGCGTGGAATGGGCTTCGAGCGCTGCTGCAACCTCCAGAACACGAGAGCGCTCGACACCCGTCGCGGTCTCGATGGCGACGACCTCTGGCTTGTTGCGCGTGAGCGTTCCGGTCTTATCGAATGCGACAGTGGACACGGCACCGAGCTGCTCGAAGGCTTCTCCGGACTTGATCACCACCCCGAAGCGGCTCGCCGCGCCAATCGCTGAAATGACGGTTACAGGGACTGCAATCGCCAGGGCGCACGGCGACGCGGCGACGAGAACAACCAAGGCCCGCTCGGTCCACGTCAGAGGATCTCCGATCAGAAGTCCAAACAGGGCGACCAGCGCGGCGACCACCAACACGATCGGCACGAGCGGCCGGGCAATACGGTCAGCCAACCGGGCACGCTCGCCCTTACGAGCCTGTGCTTGCTCAACGAGGCGCACGATCGTGGTGAGAGAGTTGTCGCGGCCGTTCGCTGTGGCCTCGATCTGGAGGCTGCCACCACCATTGATAGCGCCGGCGGGAACCGAATCGCCCGGACCGACTTCAACAGGTATGGATTCTCCCGTGATCGCGGAGGCATCGATGCTGCTCCGCCCCGAGGTCACGATCCCGTCGGTGGCCACGCGTTCGCCCGCCTTGACGAGCAGGATATCGAGTTCCTGAATGTCGGCCGTCGGTACCTCGACCGCGCCGGCAAGCCGAGAGACCGTTGCGGTTTCGGGTACAAGGGCGAGCAGCGAACGAAGTCCGTGCCGTGCTCGATCCATCGCCCGATCCTCGAGAGCTTCAGCAATAGAGAACAGGAAGGCCAGCGCGGCTGCCTCGCCGATGTAACCGAGGAGTACAGCGCCCAGCGCGGCGATCGTCATCAGCAGTCCGACGCCCAGACGACGGCGCATAAGACGGCGGATCGCTCCAGGGACGAACGTCGACGCGCCAGCGACCAGGCTGAGTGCGAGGATGATCGTGCCGGCCAGGTCGAATCCGGTCCACTCGAGTATGTAGCCGACCGCAAGAAGGAAGCCGGCGGCGATCGGCACCAACAATTTCCGGTCCTTCCACCAAACCGTTAGCTCCTCACCGTCGTCGCCGTGATCGTGGTCGTCGGAGTTGTGGCTGTGCTCATCGTTGTTGTGCGTCTCATGAACGGCCGTGTGGGGCGCACTCAGTGGAGTCCGGTTGCCGATCGACAGCGAGAGTGGTTCGTCGGGACCGCAGCATTCTTTGCTCACGCTGTCGCCCCAGTTCCGCAGCACAGCGGCACATCGCAGTTGTCGTCAATGCACCCCGTGCCGTCCTCTACCGCGAGCACCACATCCACCAGGCCGAGAAGCGCGCGAGTCAGATGGGGGTCGGCGATCTCGTACCGGGTCTGCCGGCCTTCCGGGATTGCGGCGACAATTCCGCACCCGCGCAAGCACGTCAGGTGATTCGACACGTTCGAGCGCGTCAGCTCCAGATCACGCGCGAGTTCGGCCGGATATCCGGGCTGCTCGATCAGACTCAGCAAAATCCGCGATCGCGTCGGGTCAGCCATCGCGCGGCCGAGCCGGTTCATCACGTCCAGTTGAGAAGCAATAGTCAGCACACGCTGACCATACAGTGAACGCTGACGATTAATCTAGTGCGCGCCGGTGCTACGCCTCTCGATGAGGATGGTGTCGCGCCACTGGCCAGCCCAGGGGCCGTAGGTCATCAGAGCGATGCGCTCACGGGTGCCGATCCGGCGGAAGCCGGCACGATCGTGAAGGGCGAGGCTGGCGGTGTTCTCGGGAAAGATGCTGGATTGAATCGTCCAGATGCCGGCGCCTTCCGCGGCGCTGATGAACGCGTCCACGAGCTGCCGGCCGACACCCTTCCCGGAGGCTGCGGGGGCGACATACACGGAGTGCTCGACCACGCCCCGGTAGACCTCCCGGGCTGACACGGGGGATGCCGCCACCCACCCCAGCACGGCCCCGGTGCCGGCGGTAGCCACGAGGCGGCCGGCGTGGAGCTTGCCGGCGTCGAAGTGCTCCCAGCTCGGCGGTTCGGCTTCGAAGGTTGCGTTGCCGGTGGCGATGCCGGCTCGGTAGATCGCCTCGACGGCCGGCCAGTCGGCGGCGGTCATCGGCCGGATGGTCACCGGGCCGGTCATGGGCGGAGGGCTTGGGCCGCTCGGTCGAGGGCGTCGTCGACGACGCGGTAGTAGGCCCAGCGGCCGCGCTGCTCGCGCACGGCGAGGCCGGCGTCGACGAGTTGTTTCATGTGATGCGACACGGTCGGCTGCGACAGTCCGACGGGCTCGGTGAGGTCGCAGATGCACGCCTCCCCGCCCTCGCTCGCCGCGATCAGCGACAGCAGGCGCACCCGGGTCGGGTCACCGAGCGCCTTAAAGGTGCGGGCGATGCGCTCGGCTTCCTCGGCCGTGAGCACCCCGCCGGTGACGGGCGTGCAGCACGCGGCCGCATCCGTGGCCAGAAGGGGCAGAGCGATCGTCATAGTCCGATTCTCGCACGTCGTATTGACATCTGTCGATGCATCGACCAATCTCGATGCATTGAGGTTTGTCGATGTGTGAGGAGTTGACGGTGCGGAACGAACTACCAGTCGTCGTGATCGGTGCCGGCCCCCAGGGATTGGCTGCTGCGGCCCACCTGGTCGAGCGCGACCAGCCGGTGCTGGTGTTCGAGGCCGGCGAGAGCGCCGCGGCCGCCGTGTCCGAGTGGGGGCATGTGCGGTTGTTCTCGGAGTGGAGCGAGCTGGTCGACAAGGCCGCGGCCCGGCTGCTCGAGCCCACCGGCTGGGAAGCGCCGACGACCGGCTACCCGACGGGCGTGCAATGGATCAGCGGCTACCTCGCCCCGCTCGCCGCCGAGCTGGGCGACCGTATCCGCTACGGCGCCCGTGTCGTCGGTGTCTCCCGGCGCGGCCGTGACCGCCTGGTCGACGCGGGACGGGCGGAGCAGCCCTTCACTGTGCACGTCGAAGCCGTCGACGGCACCGAGTATCGGGTCGATGCGCGTGCGGTGATCGACGCCTCCGGCACCTGGTCGGCGCCGAACCCGGCCGGCGCCGACGGCCTGCCTGCGCTCGGGGAGCGTGCGGCCGCGGAGCTGCTGGAGTACCGCATCCCGGACTACCGGAGCCGTACGAAGTACGAGGGCACGCACAGCGTCGTCGTCGGGTCGGGGCACTCGGCCGTGACGGCCGTGATCGCGCTCGGCCGGATCGCGCGCCGCGACCCGTCGACGAAAGTCACCTGGGTGCTGCGCCGCGGGACGGTCGGCAACACCTTCGGCGGGGGAGAGGCCGACGAGCTGCCCGCCCGCGGCCAGCTCGGCATCACCGCGAAAGAGTTCGTCGATGCCGGCTTGATCGACCTGGTGACCGGGTTCCGGGTCGAGAAGATCGCCCGGGACGGTGACCGGGTGCTGCTCACCAGCGAGGACGGCCGCACCCTGCCCGCCGCCGATCACGTCGCCGTTCTGACCGGGTTCCGGCCCGATCTGTCGTTCCTGTCGGAGCTGCGACTGGAGCTGGACGCGACGTTGCAGGCGCCGGTGCGGATCGCGGCCGAGGTCGACCCCAACCTGCACTCCTGCGGCTCGGTCGCCGCGACCGGCGCCGCCGATCTCGCCCAGCCGGAGCCGAACTTCTACCTGGTCGGCGCGAAGTCCTACGGGCGCGCACCGACGTTCCTGGCGATGACCGGCTACGAGCAGGTTCGTTCCGTCGTCGCGGAGCTCGCGGGCGATCACGAGGCCGCGGCCCGGGTCGAGCTGGTGCTGCCCGACACCGGCGTGTGCGGGGGAGCGGGCCTGTTCGACTCGACCGGGACCGCGATCGGAGGGAGCTGCTGCGCGCTCCCGGAGCAGCCGCTGATCCAGATCGGCCGCGCCCCCGCCTCGGTCTAGCCGGTCGGGGTCTAGCGGGCCAGGAGCGTCGACTGAATCTGCGCGGCCGCGGCCTCGCGCAGCGGCCGCACCGCCTCGGCGTCCCATGCCTCCGGGTTCGGGAACGACCACTCCAGCACCTCGCCGCGCGGCGTCGACGGCAGGGCGAGTCCTGGCTTCATCAGCACCACAATGTCGGCCTCGTCGAGGTCCGCGGTCGTGACCGCGCGGGGCACGTTCCCCGAGATATCGACACCCAGCTCAGCGACCGTTGCGGCCACGGCCGGGTTCACCTCGTCGGCGGGCGAGAGCCCGGCCGAGGTCGCGGTGAACCGGTCGCCGGCCAGGTGGTCGAGGAGCGCGGCCCCGAGCTGGGAGCGGCCGGCGTTGTGCTGGCAGATGAACAGGACGGTGGGGGTGGCGGTCATGGATCGCTTTCAGTAGTCGTTCGGATGGTCAGGCGTGTGAGCTGGTGAAGCGAGGGGCGACGTGTAGCTCGTCGAGCAGGGCGAGGACGCGGCGCTCGATCTCGTCGCGAATCGGCCGGATATCCGTGGCGGTCAACCCGGCCGGGTCGTCGAGCACCCATTCCTCGTAGCGTTTCCCGGGGAAGATCGGGCAGGCGTCGCCGCAGCCCATCGTGATCACGACGTCTGCGGCGCGCACGACCTCATCCGTCCACGGCTTCGGGTACTCGTTCGAGATGTCGATACCGCGCTCGGTCATCACGGCGATCGCTTCACCGTTCACCTGGTCGCCCGGTTCTGAACCACCCGACCAGGCGACCGCGTTCTCGCCGGCGTAGTGCTCGAAGAACCCGAGGGCCATCTGGGAGCGGCCGGCGTTGTGGATGCAGAGGAACAGCACGGTGGGTTTGCCGTCGAGGTGCTTTCCCTCGACTCGGGCGAGGGCGCTCAGCCGTTGGCGGGCGAACTTCTCGGCCAGCAGCGGCAAGAACGTGGTGACTTTCGCACGTCCCGCGAACTGGTCGTAGGAGGAATGCAGGAACCGTTCGATCGTCTCCACGTTGAAGGTGCCGGCGAACTCGCGTTCGAGGCGGGTGGCCGCGGTCTTTAACGCGTACTGCTGATCGAGGGTGATGGCGGGATTCATGGGGTGCTCCCTTTCAGGATGCGGCGAGCCGCGGAGCGAGGTCCGAGATGCGTCGTTGCAGCTCGGCGTAAGCGGTGTCGAACGCGGCAACGGTGCCGATCCGAACCGGGTCCGGGATCGACCAGTGGAGGTTCCCGGTCACGCCCAACTCTTCATGAGCGTTATCGCAGACGGTGACAACGAAATCGGTGTCCGTGAGCACATCAGCGAGGATGCGCGGTCGCACATCCGCGAGAGTGAGGTCGTGACGGCGAGCGGCGGCGATCGCGCCTGCGTCGATTTGCTCGGCCGGATGCGTACCCCCGGACGTGGCCGGGATGGCCGATTGCTGCTCCCAGAGCGCGGCCGCGAGCTGCGATCGGGCGGAGTTCGCGGTGCAGACGAACACCACCCGGTCGGCGCGGCCCACTGCGCCCGGGGTGAGCCCGTCGAGTGCGGTGTCGGTCAGGTGCACGTAGGAGCGCCGCTTGTCGGCCTCCGATCGGGTCCGGGCGATCATGCCGACCGCCTCCAGGGCGTTCAGATGATGAGTGATGAGGTTCGAGCGGATGCCGAGCGCGACCTGGATTTCGGTGGGGGAGAGGTCGCCCAGCGTGAGCAGGTCGACGATGCGCAGCCGTGCCGGCTCGCTGAGCGCGGCGTGCTTTGCTGCCCGCCGCTCCAACTCTTCACTTCGTTCAATGTTCATTGTTTCAATCTTGACTGAACTAGTTGGTTCGAGTCAAGATGGGGCCGACATGAAGATCCCACACCCTCACCCCGAGCTGTCCCGCCCGCATCTGGCGCGCCGGGTGATCGCTGAATTCGTCGGCACCGGCCTGCTCGTGACGGTCGTCGTGGGCTCCGGGATCGCGGCGCAGCAGCTCTCGGCCGGCGACGTCGGCTTGCAACTGCTGGAGAACAGCATCGCCACCGCGCTCGGCCTGGCGGTGCTGATCCTGATGCTCGGCCCGGTGTCAGGGGCGCACTTCAACCCGGTCGTGTCGATCGCGGATTGGCTCATCGGCCGTCGTGGCCACGGCCTCCCGGGCCGCGACCTCGGCCCGTACCTGCTCGCGCAGATCGCGGGCGGCATCGCCGGCACCCTGCTGGCCGGAGTCATGTTCGACGTCGCCCCGGCACTCTCGACCACTGATCGGGCATCCGGCGGGCACCTGGTCGGGGAAGTCGTGGCTACGGCGGGCCTGGTGCTGCTGATCTTCGCGCTCGCCCGCACCGGGAAGGGTGCGGTCACCGCGGCCGCGGTCGGCGCGTACATCGGGGCGGCGTACTGGTTCACCAGCTCGACGTCGTTCGCGAACCCTGCCGTGACGATCGCCCGCACGTTCACCGACACCTTCGCCGGCATCGCCCCCGCATCCGTCGCCCCGTTCATCCTCGCCCAGCTCGTCGGCGCCGCCCTCGGCCTCGGCCTGCTGCTCGTGCTCTACCCGCCCGCCGCCCGCACGGCGGGCGACGTCGTGGTCCCTCAACCTGTCGAAGCCCACTGATCCAGCCCCTATGAAAGGCACGCCCTCATGCATCTTGTAGCGATCGGCGGAAGCGACGCCGGAATCTCCACCGCACTCCGCGCCCGCGAACTCGACCCCTCCGTCGACGTGACCGTCGTCGTCGCAGACTCCTACCCGAACTTCTCCATCTGCGGCATCCCCTACTACTTCTCCCGCGAGGTCAACCCGTGGCAGTCGCTCGCCCACCGCACCCACGCGGACCTCGAAGCGACCGGAATGCAGCTGCGCCTCGACACCCTCGCCACGAGCATCGACGTCGCCGGGCAGCAGCTCACCGTCCGCGACGCGAACGGGCAGGAATCGACGATCGCCTACGACGAGCTGATGGTCGGCACCGGGGCATCCCCGTCGACGGCCGGCATCGAAGCCAGTGGGCTCGGCCCTGACGACGGCGTGCACGTGCTGCACTCCATGGGCGACACCTTCGCGCTCGAGCGCTACCTCGACGAACACCAGCCCGAAACCGCGATCATCGTCGGCGCCGGCTACGTCGGCCTTGAAATGGCCGAAGCCCTCACCGTCCGCGGCCTCCAGGTCACCCAGCTCCAGCGCGGCCCCGAAGTGCTCTCCACTCTCGACCCCGAACTCGGCTCCCTCGTCCACGACGAACTCACCCGCCACGGCGTCGACGTCGTCACCGGCACCCGCGTCCAGCAGATCACCCGCACCGCCGCCGGCCTCACCGTCACCGGCCAACGGGACGGCACCGAGTTCGCCCGCACAGCCGCCCTCGTGCTCGTAGTCGTCGGCGTGCGCCCTAACACGAGTCTCCTCACGGAGGCGGGTGCGAGCACGGGGGCCGGGGGAGCGGTCGTCGTCGACGAGCAGATGCGCACCGGACTGCCCCACGTCTGGGCAGCGGGCGACGGCGTGGTCACCCACCACCGCCTCCTCGGCGTCACCTACCTGCCTCTTGGCACGACCGCGCACAAGCAGGGCAGGGTGGCCGGCGAGAACGCGATCGGCGGCGATGCCCGGTTCGCCGGCAGCCTCGGCACCCAGGTCGTGAAGGTCTTCGACCTCGTCGCCGCCCGCACCGGGCTCCGCGACCACGAGGCCGTTACGGCCGGGCACGCACCCCTGAGCGTCACGGCAATCGCGGACGACCACAAGGCCTACTACCCGGGCGCGAAACCGCTCAGCATCCGCATCACCGGCGACACCGACTCCGGGCTGCTGCTCGGTGCGCAGCTCGTCGGCGCCCGAGGAGCGGAGATCGCCAAGCGCGTCGACACCTACGCCATCGCGCTGCACCACGGCATGACCGTGGATTCCATGAGCGACCTCGACCTCTCCTACACGCCCCCACTTGGTTCGCCGTGGGACGCGGTGCAGGTCGCCGCCCAAGACTGGAGCCGTGAGTTCCGCCGAGTCACCGCGTAGCGGGTACTTGTGCTTGCTTGATACCAGTAGGGGGTATACGCTAAATACCCCAAGGGGGTACTCCGCACGAAACGGTCCGGTAGGAGCCCCAAGCAAAATCGAGGAGCATCATGCACAGCACTATCAACGATTTGGGTCTCACCGACGCGAACGGCGGTTGTAGCTGCGGCGCCGGTTCGCATGCCGAACCGGTCGCGGTGCAGGGCGAAGTCGCAACCGAGTTTCTCGTGGCCGGCATGACCTGTTCCCATTGCGTTGCCAGCGTGACCGAAGAGGTTTCTGCTGTTGAAGGGGTGGCGGCCGTGGCGGTCGATTTGAATGTCGGGGGTGAGTCGCGGGTAACCGTATCCAGCGATTCCCCGCTCGATGTTGTCGCTGTGCGGGCCGCGATCGAGGAAGCGGGATACTCGGTGGTGACGGCCGACTGATGGCTGTCACCGATGTAGAACTCGACATCGGCGGGATGACGTGTGCGTCGTGCGCGAATCGAATCGAACGCAAACTCAACCGGGTAGCCGGAGTCGAAGCCACCGTGAACTACGCAACGGAGAAAGCTCGAATTCGCACCAGCGCTGAACTGTCGGCGGAGGAGCTGATCGCAGTCGTCGAAGCGGCAGGTTACAGCGCGCAGCTTCCCGCACCTCCACGACCCGAAGACGAGCCCGATCAGGCAGACACGGAAACGCTCAGACTGCGGCGTCGTTTGCTGATCTCGGCGGCATTGACCGTGCCGGTGGCCGTGCTTTCAATGATTCCGGCTCTGCAGTTTCCGAATTGGCAGTGGCTCGCCTTGATGCTCGCCGCACCGGTCGCGGTCTGGGGTGCTTGGCCATTCCATCGCGCCGCCTGGGTCAATGCTCGGCACGGCGCCGCCACCATGGACACGCTCATCAGCGTCGGCGTGCTCGCCGCCTTCGGGTGGTCGCTCTACGCGCTATTTTTCGGTGCCGCAGGCACCACCGGTATGACGATGTCCTTCACACTGTTCGGGTCCGCTCACGGTGACGAGATCTACCTCGAAGTCGCAGCCGCGGTCACGGTATTCATCCTCGCCGGACGATATTTCGAAGCCCGCGCAAAACGCGACTCCGGCGCGGCCCTCCGCGCACTTCTGACGCTCGGCGCCAAGGATGCTGCTCAACTCCGCGCGGGTGTCGAGGTGCGAGTTCCTGTCGACGCGCTGGTTCCTGGGGATGAGTTCGTGGTGCGACCGGGCGAGAAGATCGCCACGGACGGGATCATTGTCGACGGGGCATCCGCCGTCGACCTCAGCATGCTGACCGGCGAATCCGTTCCCGTCGAGGTCGGCATCGGAGATCGTGTCGTGGGCGCGAGCGTAAACGTTGGCGGCCGGCTCACGGTCGAGGTCACGCGGGTTGGCTCCGACACGGAGCTGGCGCGTTTGAGTCGGCTTGTTGAGGACGCCCAGACCGGGAAAGCTGACGTTCAACGTCTTGCCGACCGGGTCTCAGGGATTTTCGTGCCCATCGTCATCGGGCTTGCCATCGCCACCTTCATCACCTGGCTCCTGGTCGCTGGTTCGGTAGAAGCAGCATTCACTGCTGCGGTCGCGACGCTTATCATCGCGTGCCCGTGTGCGCTGGGCCTGGCTACCCCCACTGCGTTGCTCGTCGGCACCGGTCGCGGCTCGCAACTAGGGATATTGATCCGCGGCCCGCAGGTGCTCGAACAGACCCGACGCATCGACACGATCGTCTTGGACAAGACCGGGACGGTCACCACGGGGCAAATGGCGGTTCATGGCACCGTCGCAGCGACTGGTGAGCACGTCGCGGAGATCATGAGCCTGGCGGCACGTGCGGAAAGCGGTTCCGAACACCCCATTGGTCGTGCCATCGCCGCCGGCCAATCGAATCACCCCGCCGCGGAGGCGTTTCAGGCGCACAGCGGGCACGGAGTACAGGCCGTCGTCAACGGCCACCTTGTAGTCGCCGGCAAAGCGGATTGGCTGACAGATCAGTGGAACATCCCACTCGACCCAATGCTGAGCGAAGCGCAGCACGATGCGGAGAAAGACGGCAAGACGGCCATTGTGGTGGCGTGGGACGGAATCGCCCGGGGTGTCATCCTTGTTGGCGACACCCTCAAACCGGAAAGCGCCGCCGCTGTGGCCGAGTTCCGCAGGCTGGGGCTGAGCCCCGTGCTTCTCACGGGCGATAATGCGGGAGCTGCGCGCCTGGTCGGGGCCGCTGTGGGAATCAGCGACATCCGGTCGGGAGTCACGCCTCAGGGCAAGCTGGATGTCATCCGCGAGCTCCAGGGCCGCGGACATACGGTCGCGATGGTCGGAGACGGGATCAATGACGCTGCAGCGCTTGCCGCAGCCGACCTTGGCATCGCAATGGGAACAGGAACTGACGCTGCCATCGAAGCTGCGGATATCACGATCATGCGGAACGACCTGGTCGCGGCCGCCGACGCGGTAAGGCTTGCCCGACGCACCCTGGGAATCATCAAAGGCAACCTGTTCTGGGCGTTCGCGTACAACGTCGCGGCCATCCCCGTCGCCATGCTGGGGCTCCTGAACCCGTTGGTTGCGGGGGCCGCTATGGCGCTCTCGTCGATCTTTGTTGTCTCGAACAGTCTGCGGTTGCGCGGGTTCAACCCGAGGTCGTTCTCAGCGCTATCGCGGTAGATGTCGGTACGGTGCAACGTGGCAGGAGGGGAGAACGGATGACTACTGAAGGGATTCGCGACCTCCCGTCACGCTCGGAGATCATCCACAGGAGCCTTTTCGCGATCGGCGTGGTTGTCGCGGTGATCGTGGGGCTTCTCGCGATGCACACCATGTCATCAACCCCCTCCGGCCACGGCGAGCCCTCAGCGGTCGCCATGACGACGGCCCATCACGAGGCTGAACCCGGAGCAAATTCTCACGTCATGGCCCACGACGCAGCGTCGGCGTCGGCATCGGCATCGGCGAGCGAGGGTGTCTGCTCGGGAGAGTGCTCGCCCGCTCACGACATGGTCGGGATGGTCTGCGTACTTGCACTGCTCCTCGGTGGCCTGGTGACGCTCACGCTGCTTATACGCGACAGCGCGACGACTTCGGTGATCCGACAGCTCATCATCAACCGCCGCGCCATTCCAGCCGCCGGGACGTCTGATTTCCGAGATCCCCCTGACCTGACGAAGTTATCCATCAGTCGAACCTGATTCCTGCTGGGGCGCTCGCCTTCGCGACGCCGCGCACTGCACCGAATCACTTACTCGAATAGATTGGATCACTTTCATGCTTCGCATGCGCACCACCTTCGTCATCGCTGGCACGCTCGCCGCCGCTCTCACCCTCGCCGGCTGTTCCGGTTCCGGAGGCATGTCCGGAATGGACCACGGTGGATCATCTGCCACCAGCTCGGCGGCTGCCGAAACAGGCTCGTTCAATGACCAGGACGTAACGTTCGCCCAGATGATGATCGCTCACCATGAGCAGGCAATCGAGATGTCCGACACGCTCCTGGCCAAATCCGACGTCGATCCCGACACCACGGCGCTGGCCGAGAAGATCAAAGCGGCCCAACAGCCTGAGATCGACACTATGACTGAGTGGCTGACCACTTGGGGTGCATCCGCCGACAGCATGTCGGGGATGGATCACGGCAGCGACGGGATGATGAGCGAAGGCGATATGGCCGCCCTCGAGAAGGCCTCTGGAGCTGACGCCGGAAAGCTTTTCCTCGAGCAGATGATCATGCACCACCAGGGCGCGATCGAGATGGCTCAGACCGAAGTCGACGCCGGTCAAAATGCCGACGCCGTAACACTCGCCAAGAAGATTGTCACCGATCAGACCGCCGAGATCAACGAAATGCAGTCGATGCTCGACTCCCAGTAGGACTGTCCGAATCGCCGCCCGGCCACTCTTTCTTGGGTCGGGCGGCGGCTCCCGCCCGCCATGGAGAGGGACGCTGGGTTGGTTCTCCGTAATCAAACCGTTACCCTAGGGCGGTATGTCATGGCCCCGCCGAACCACGAGAAGGGACGAGATCACGCACTCCGCGACACCCGCCCCCTCGCTGTTCTCCATCATGGGCCGGTTCCTCCTCATCCTCGTAGCGGTCGTCGGCGCCTTCCTCGGGCTATTGACGCTGCACTCGACGGTCAGCCATTCACACCAGGGCATCTCCGGTGAACATGACCACGTCGTCTCGCAAGAGGTGACGCTCACCGCGCCGGATGAGGAGTCCCCGGCGGGCGCCGCTGGGCTGCTCGCGAACTGCGAGGGATGCGCGCTCGGGACCGTGACGCCCTCAGCCGGCGCCGCCTTGCTGCTGCTGATGCTCGTCGTCGTGATCGGCCTGCACAAGCCCGGCTGGTTCGCGCGACTCATGGAGCGGGGCCAATGGGTGATCGCTCCGCCATCGGCCGCGATCCCATGGACGATGACGCTACCCCCGCTCGCGCTCGGCATCAGCAGAACTTAGAACTCAGGACTCTTCCGGCTTCAACCTCCGCCAGGAGGTTCCTCAGCGATTCCGCACGCCCGCGCGGCGGCGGAGGCGCTTGCGTCTTCTTCTCCTGATCGAAAAGTGCTCTTGACTACCCCCACTCCCTCACCCTCCGCATATCCCAGCCGCCGGTCACTCCGCATCCCGTCGGAACAGCCCGCCACCCCGTTCCCGCGGCGCCGTGACCTCCGCGAACCCGCTCCGTCAGACCAGCCCCCCGTCCGACGGCGTGACCTCCGCGACCAACCGCCGACTACCCCAGCCGTTGACGAGCTGCCCGCGGCGGCGGTGCTGCCAGAGCTCCGGCCGGTGCCTCTCGCAGCCGCGGCCGTCGCCCCGGAGGTACGCACGGCTGGGGGAGCAGGACTCGAACGAGTCTCCCGACGCCGGCCGGCCGGCCGGTTACGCCGCACCCAAGCGACCATCGCAATGACCTTCGTCGGTCTGCTCGCGGTCACCGTCGCCATCCCCGCCGCAGCCGCACCCAGCGGCGACGGGGCTCTCCTGTTCTCCGCTGACGACACGGTGACTCAAACGCTCGTCGCCACCGGCTCAATCGCATCTGTGCTGCGAGACGGATACTCCGTGACAGAAGCGCCTCCGCCTCCGCCTCCCGTCGTCGTCCCTGCCACCTCCAACGCATTCGCGCGCACAGCCGACACCTTTACCAACAATCCGCTGTCACCGATCCAATGGCCCTTCACCACCGGGGTTCCGATCAGCGACGGGTTCGGGCCACGTTCCGCGCCGTGTGGGGGCTGCTCCAGCTACCACAAGGGCATGGACATGAATCCCGGCCAGGGCACACCGATCCAGGTTGTGGCCGATGGGGTTGTCACCGTCGCCCAAGCGACAGATGGGGGAGGGCTCGGCGTCTACGCCGAGATCGAGCACGTCATCGACGGTCAGCGGATCACGAGCGTTTACGGCCACATGCTCGAAGGGTCGCTGCAGCTCACCGAAGGCCAAGTCGTCACCGTTGGCCAGCAAGTCGGGAATGTCGGCAACACCGGCACCAGCACGGGCGCGCACCTGCATTTCGAAATCCATCTCGACGGCACGCCCATCGACCCGTTTCCGTGGATGACGAGCCACGTGCTGCCATGAGCGCCCACGGACCCGGTTGCCGGATGAGACAGCGCATGAAGACGCTCATCGCCGCGGTCGTGTTGACGGGCGCAGTGTTCCTCACGACCCTTCCCGTGCAGCTCGCCGAGGCACACGTTCCCACGATCAACAGCGGCCACCACGTCGCGGTAGAGGTTGTGGAGATCGGCTACCAGCAGGCTCAGGACGACCCGACACCGGCCCCCGGAAGCCACAACGGGGACGGAAGCGAGGTCGCATGGCTGACAATCACCGTGATCGCGCTTCCCGTCCTAGCGGTCGCCATCGCCATCGCCATCTCGATCATTCGACGCCGCCGCAGCGGGCGGCCCACCCGACGACCAGGACAAACCTATTGAGAACCACGACTCGCATACTCACCGCCCTCACCACCGTGATCGTCGGCATGGGCACCCTCGCCGGCTGCAGCAGCCAGACCCCGCCCGCCGCGCCGGAAGCGGTCGAGTTCGGACACACGCACGGGCTCGGATACGACACGAGCACAGGGATCGTGTTTGCCGCCACCCACAACGGGGTATGGGAACTCCCCACCGGTCGGCTCCCGTCGAGTTTCGGATCGGGAAGCCTTGTCGGCCCGCCCGGTGATGTTCCCGAGCTGATCGGTGATCGACGGCAGGACACTATGGGGTTCCTCGTCGTCGACGGCGGCCTGCTCCTGGGCTCGGGCCACCCCGATCCTGAGACAGACCCCACAGCGCCCGCCAACCTGGGATTCATCACCAGCGAGAACGCGGCGAAAGACTGGACGTCTGTCGCGCTCACCGGTGAGACCGATTTTCACGATATCGCCGCCACCGCTCTGCCCACCGGGGCGCTGCGTGTCTACGGCTATGACGCCACGAAAGGTGTGATCCTCACCAGCGATGACTCGGGGAGTACGTGGACGCCGGGTGCTGCCCTTGACCTCCGCGATCTCGCCATCGACCCCACCAACCCCGACCGGATCTACGCGACCACCGCGGCCGGCCTCCAGGTCAGCGATGACATCGCGCGCACCTTCACCACGGTCCCCGACGCGCCGCCCCTGTTCTTGATCGACCACACCGACACCGGATACGTCGGAGTCGACACCGCCGGAACCATTTGGGGCAACGATGG
Organism: Herbiconiux sp. A18JL235; assembly: GCF_040939305.1. NCBI lineage: Bacteria > Bacillati > Actinomycetota > Actinomycetes > Micrococcales > Microbacteriaceae > Herbiconiux > Herbiconiux sp. A18JL235. The sequence goes on along the minus strand of NZ_CP162512.1, from coordinate 21,191 downwards.
AGCGGGCTGGGCCCAGGGCGGCACCGTCACCGGCGAACCGCAAGCGCTCAGCTTCGTCGGCGGCTCCGAACCGTGGCTGCTGTTCAGCGACGACCGCGGCGTCTTCGCCACCCCCGACCTCGGTGTCACCCTCGTTCCTCTCGCGGAAACGCCATAGATCGACCCACACCAGCCCGCCCCGTGCATCTCGACACACGTCCATGGGCTCGACTCAGCCGGCGGCGTACCGTCAGAACAAATCCATGCTCCACCCCTACTAGCGAAGGAGAAATCATGTCCGTGATCGAGGAAATGCTGAACGCTTACCCGAAGCCGCTCGCGGCTGCCGACACGGCTGCGCTCGTCGAATGCATCGCCGCCTGTCTAGAGTGCTCCCAAGCGTGCACGGCGTGCGCGGACGCCTGCCTCGCCGAAGACATGGTCAGCGACCTCGTCGCGTGCATCCGCACCGACCTGGGCTGCGCCGATATCTGCGCTACCACCGCCACCATCCTGTCCCGGCAGACAGCCCCTGACGCAGCGACGATGCGGGCGATCGTCGAAGCATGCCGGACGGCATGCTCGAGCTGCGCCGAGGAATGCGAGAAGCACTCCCACATGCACGAACACTGCCGAGTCTGCGCAGAGGCCTGCCGACGCTGCGAGAAAGCATGCGCTGACCTCCTCGCCACCCTCTAACGATTAGGTCATCGCTCAGCGCAGCGTGGGCCGCGCTACCTGGGAGAAGCGCTAGGAGCGCACGAGCCGGGCGATCGCGTCCGAAGCCTCTTTGATCTTCGCTTCCCCTTCGGAGCCGCCGACCTGCACAGCGTCCACAACGCAATGCTTCAGGTGGTCGTCCAGCAATCCGAGCGCCACACTTTCCAGCGCAGACGTCAGCGCTGATATCTGGGTCAGGATGTCGATGCAGTATTTCTCATCGTCGACCATGCGTGCGATGCCCCGCGCTTGACCTTCGATCCGTTTCAGCCGCGCCAGGTACTTGTCCTTATCGGTGATGTACCCGTGGTGGGCTGAACCATCATCGGTCTTCTCGTGCGCCGGGGAAATGTCTGTCATGGAGTTCTTCTTCCTAAAACCGGTCGTCATCGTGTGACCGCGTCAGCGGTTCGCGTTTCGGAGCGGGAATGGTCAAGGGCAGCACGGGTGCTTGTTGCGGGATCGAGCTGCAGCCGTCGCAGCAGTTGAGCATTCAACGCCACCACGATCGTAGACAACGACATCAAGATCGCCCCCACCGACATCGGCAGTACGAACCCGATCGGAGCGAGCACGCCTGCCGCCAGAGGCACGGAGATCAGGTTGTAACCCGCCGCCCACCACAGGTTCTGCTTCATCTTCCGATAGCTGGCGCGGGAAAGCTCGATCACGCTCAGCACCGAGCGAGGGTCATCGCTTGCAAGGATGACGCCCGCCGATGCGATCGCCACGTCCGTGCCAGCACCGATCGCGATGCCAACATCGGCCTGAGCCAACGCCGGAGCGTCATTGACACCGTCCCCGACCATTGCCACATGCCGGTTCTCTGCCTGCAGCTCCTTCACCTTGTCGGCCTTATCTTCCGGCCGCACACCCGCGAAGAAACGCTCAATGCCCAGCTCAGCGGCAACCGATTGAGCGACTGCCTCAGCATCGCCGGTGATCATGACGACCTGCACGCCCTGAGCGCGCAAAGCCTCAACGGCCTGCCGCGACTCCTCCCGCACCTCGTCGGCCAATTTCAGAGCACCAGCCACCACGCCGTCGGACAGGACGTGCAAGATGATCGCGCCGTCTTCCCGCCACGAATCGGCCACGCTCAGCTCACCCTGGTTTTCCAGCGCCAGCAGACTCGGTCCACCGACCTGGATCGAGCGGCCGTCAACGGTCGCACTCACCCCGACCGCCGGTGACGAGGCGAAGTCCGTTGCCGCGCGTACCGTGAGGTTGCGGGATGCAGCGGCGCGGACGATCGCGCGAGCAAGCGGGTGCTCCGAGTCGCCCTCCGCCGCGGCCGCCAACGCCAACACGTCATCGTCCGTGAACCCTGCGGCAGCCTCGACCGCGGTTATCGTCGGCTCGCCTTTAGTCAGCGTGCCGGTCTTGTCGAACAGCACCGTGTTGACCGTGCGCATGCTCTCCAACGCCAGCCGATCCTTGATCAGGACGCCCCCACGCGCGGCCCGTTCGGTCGCGATCGAGACCACCAGCGGAATCGCGAGGCCGAGAGCGTGGGGGCAGGCGATCACAAGAACGGTGATCGTCCTGACCACGGCCTCGTCAGGAAGGCCGATCGCGGACCAGACAAGCGCCGTGATGACGCCGGCGCCGAGCGCGAACCAGAACAACCAGCCTGCGGCCCTATCGGCGATGCGCTGAGCGCGGGAGGAGGAGTTCTGTGCGTCCGTGACCAGGCGTTGGATGCCGGCCAAGGTTGTGTTGTCCCCGACGGCCGTGATCTCCACCCGAACCCCGGAGTCGGTCGCGACGGTGCCGGCGACCACCTGGTCACCTTCGCCTTTCCGAACCGGTCGGGACTCGCCGGTGATCATGGATTCATCCATGCTCGCTGACCCCGACACGATCTTGCCGTCGGCCGGCACGCGCCCGCCAGGACGAACGATGACGACGTCTCCGAGCTGCAGCTCGCTGGGAGCGACCGTTACGGTGGACTCGCCTTCGACGCGCTCTGCTTCATCCGGCAGTAGCGCGGCAAGCGAATCCAGTGCGGAGGTGGTCTGAGCGAGTGACCGCATCTCAATCCAGTGGCCGAGCAGCATGATGACGATCAGGAGCGCCAGCTCCCACCAGAAGTCGAGTTCGTGGTCGACGAGCCCCAGGGATGCACCCCATGACGCGAAGAACGCCACGGTGATCGCCAGAGCGATCAGCAACATCATGCCCGGCTTCAACGCACGCAGCTCGCTCACCGCACCGGTCAAGAACGGGCGGCCACCCCAGACATACATCACCGTTCCCAGCGCCGGTGACACCCACGCGACCCACGCAGCATCGGGCAACGAGTACCCGATGATCATCGCGAACATCGGCGAAAAGAGCACCACGGGCACCGCGATCGCGAGCATGATCCAGAACAAGCGTCGGAACTGACCCACGTGATCGCCGTGATGGCCACCACCAGAGTGACCAGAATGGCCACCCGTCATGTGATGCTCCGTCGGCAGAGCCTCCGCCGGCTCAGGATGCTGCTGTGAGGTCGGAGTTCGGTGACCCGCGTGGTTATCCATGTCGTCTCCTCGTTCCCAAATCAATATACCCCCTAGGGGTAGTAGGTAAAAGGGTCATGGTGCTCTTCTTATTCCCCGCAAGGTGCAGTGCACTGACGCATCTACGGAAGGAATTTCCGCTCGAGTCGGGCTCGGAGTCGGGTAAAGGGGCGCTCGACGGCCCAGAAAACCAGTTGCGCGGCTGCGATCGAGCCCGCCAAGGAGAGCGCGTCAGTCACAATGGGCGCGTCGAAGAGGGGCGTCACGACAGCTAGCACCATCTTGTGGAGAAGGTAGAACGAGAAGGAGAGAACGCCCAAGCGAACAAGGGGTCTGCTGTTCAGGAAGCGCCCAATCGCACTCGACGGTCGGGTGATGAGGAACCAGAAGATCGGGACCAGGCTGATGCACTGCAAGGTGGTAGCGATACTCAGCCGAAACGAGAGCATTGGGATCGCTGCAGTGACAACGAAGGTTGCCGTAGCGCCGATCGCGATCCCGGCGAGGTGCCGCGATATCCACCGTTGGGCTCGTCGGCCGATCCGCGAGACGTCGCCCATCACGGGATTCAGTAACAGCGCGAATGCTGCGCCCCAGAGGATGCTGTCAATGCGCGTGTCGGTCGAGAAGTAGAGCCGATCGAAGCCTGCGCCGCTCATACCGAGTTTGATCCGCCACACCGCGGTCAGAAGCGCCAGGGTCACAAGAGACCAGCCCACCCATCGGCGTGGAGCTCCCAGCCGATATGCAAGCAGTAGAGCCACTGGGACCACGAGGTAGTACTGCTCCTCGACGGCCAGTGACCACATCTGACTCGTTTCAGGCGGAAGGCTCTGATACCCGTTCGCGACGATGTAATAGTTCGTGTAGTTGAGCACTTCTGCCAGGACGCCCCACCCGCTCACAGACGAGGGGACGGCGCCTATGGCAGCCAAGGCGAGAGACAGCGCGATCGCGAAGTAGGTGGCCGGGAGGATGCGGAACGTGCGACGCAAATAGAACCGTCTCAGTGAGACAGTTCCCGTGTTCTCTAACTCGCGTCGGAGCAACGTGGTGATGAGAAAACCGCTGAGGAAGAAGAAGACAGTCACGCCGGCATACCCCGGCCACTGGCCCTGGTCGGTGCGGCCGTGCCCGACAAATACGACGAGCACGGCCAACGCCCGTAATCCGTCAAGAGATGGTATTCGTGAGTGGTTCGGGGGAGTGATGGGGTGTGGCTGACGATGTGGTTGCGGCAGCGCGCCGCGCGCGGAAAGCATGGAAAGTCCTTCGATCCAAAGTTCAGAAAGCGGCGACAGCGAAGTCGCGCTCAGGACGCGGTGCGAGCAGGGCGCATGCCTTCTGGCAACGCCGGCTCACCGCGTGGTGGTGCCCAATAGGGCGGCCGATGAACTTTGGGTCTAGGTGCGGCTGATCGAAAGTGAGATCAGGGAAGGGCCAGCGATCGTTCGCTGGGACAGTCGAGCCGCGTGCGCGAATGGAATAAGAGGTGGCACGCTCCGGGCCGCGTCCGGGAGATCGGCAACTCCCGCTCCGTCATCCATCCGCGGGGAGATCGTTCCATCGTGGTCAACGTCGAAGTGCTCGTGCGGCGCCGGCAACTCGCCTTCCGGCGCCACCTTCTCTGCTGTCTGCGCAACGGAGGGATCACTCACCCATGTCACGTGGCTGGCGCCATCGGGAGTGTGAGGCGGAACGACGTGTACCAGAGCGGCCGAAATGATCAGCGAAAGGGCGGTCGTGAGCAACAAAAGTAGGCCGAGTGGGCGCGCGCGTCGTCGCGAAAGACCGCGCATCCCACCTCCAACCGTCATTTGATCTTCACCCGAGGGCACCGGCCCGCGAAATTCAAGCGGCGACTCTGACCACATTCCCAGTGATAAACACGCCAAGGGCGAGAAGGTCAGACGGGTCCATCGACGCGGTTACGTACTCACCCGTTGGGCGATGCGACGGGGCCACACGTTGCGACGATGCTCGATCTAAGGGCACAGTTGGCCTATGCCGCGCTTCGTCCCGCTACCCGACAGGGACGGACCACCCGGCAGCGCCCGAATGTGGATCAATCCCGAGCACATCGTGTCGCTCGTTCCGAAAGTCCACCGGGATGGCACCCACCACATCCTGCGGGTCGAGATCAAGCTCGTGGGCACGCCGGCGTTCGACGCCTGGCTAGGGCAATTCGACTCCGGCGCCGACGCCGATACCCGCTGGGGAGAGTTCCTGCGCGACCTCGCTGCTCGGCCGACCGCGGAGGGCTAAACCCTCGCTATTGACATGAGTGTGATGGGAATCGACCAGGTGCACAAACACGCCAATTCCAAAGGCGGTCTCGAGCGGCGCCTCGAACCGGAAAGCCGTCCGTCGAGCGAGTCGGCGGTGGCGGTGGCTGTCACTCGGATGGTTCTTTCGATGGTGTCTCAGTCTTCCGGCTGGTCCGGAGGGTGACCATGCCGGCGATCGCGATCACGACGAACAGCTGCCCGGTGATAGCTTGCGTCACGGTGAGTGTCTCCATCAGGGGGCCAAGCGGCACGAGGTTGCCGTAGCCGATGGTCGTCAAGGTGCTGAACGAGTAGAACAGCTGCCCGCGCAGGGTGTCGCCAGTCTCTCCGGCAATCACGGGCGACGGCGAGAGCAACGCGATGAAGTTGTAAACGAATGTGAACAGCATCCCGATCGTCACATACGCTGTGACCGCCGCGAGCAGATTCTGCATCCCCGGTGTCTGCTGGCGCACCCGGTGAGCGATGATCGCAGTCGGCGTAATCAGACACGCAAGCGCCGACGCAGCCGAAAGAATCACATCAAGAACATGGCCTTGCAGGCCGGCGAACTCCGCCACGATCACCGTCACAACGGCGAAAGCCAACACTGCCCAGCACGCCCGCAAAAGGACGCGAGGGACCTCGGCCATCCACAGTGCCACGGCGACCATCGCGAGTTGGGCGATGAACGCCACAGGGTTCGGATTCGGGCCCTGCTGCGCGGCACAGAGAACGTATGACACCGCGGCCAACAGCAGCACCAACCAGTACCCGAACCGGCGCACCAACCGCGTTGCGCGAACCATCACCCACCCCCGTCTCTCCCTGACCACACTATCGACACGCGTGGCTGGGCGAATTCGACTCTGGTGCAGACGCCGACACGAGCTGGGGGAGTTCCTGCGCGACCTCGGCAACCAGCTATCCGGCGGAGGGCCGATCCGCCGCTATTGACATAACGAACATTATCAGCGATATATCACGATAGTTCGATAAATCATGAGTGGGCGATGGCCTCTATTAAGACGAGCGACCCGCCTCCCGATGTGTCGCCGACATACGTTCCTGACCGTCAAGCCGTCACCCGTAAGCCGCAATTGTTCAAGATTTCGCGTTCCAAGCCAAAATGTCGGCAATGAGCTGGTCGCGAAGAGCGGCACTCTTGAACAACTTGTCGCGCTCTTTTTTCTCGGCAGATGGGCCCACAAGCTTGTATAGGCGCTTATGAACCTCTTCGAGTACATCCGCCGTAGGCACCTGCACACGGGTCTTGATCACCACAGCTGTGTAGTCCGCCTTTGCTTTCACCCCAGATGCTCTGAGCGCTGCGCCTGCGAGAAGAAAGAAACGGTCATTCGTCGGATCGTTTGAGATGGCCAGCGCGGCAGGCGTCGTCAAGTACTTCTCCACCTCGAGCTGTGCCTCGAGCAAGGTGGAGTACACCGACAAGTCAGCCCCCTCGGGAAACACTCTCTTGTAGCCCGCTTCTGTCTTAAGGCGATCACGTGGCCGCGCACGGGCTGTCTCCGGTTCGAGCAAGACTGCAGCGATGATGACCTGGGCGAGCTCAAGAATCGACCGAATGCGAGAACGCGACACCTTGCGATTCCGGTACTGCCAACGGCGCCGTTCGTAGAACCAGCTTTTCGTCTCCAGGAAGCTCTCAATTTCGAGCTGGCGCTCGTCGTTCGCGTAGAGCTGGACGCTGTTAACCTGCGTCTGGTTATTGGTTCCCTGAATAACCGACTCTCGCAGTTTAGGGTCCATCTCGCTGATGACTCGGACCAGCAAGCTTTCCTTTCGTCGTTTCATAGTGATGACGGAATCGTTTGCTGCTTCGTGGATGACGTTCGTAGTTTGTAGCCCATTCACGATCTGCGGATTTACCAGAAGCCAAGAGTTGTCGCTCTGATATGAAGCCCGGTCCACGATGATGGTCACCCCGTTGTTCATCCACCAGAACGCCGTATCAGTGTTGGTCGAGAGCGTCTTACGGATGGCCGCGTTTACAGGCGTAGCCGAGCCTGCAAACTCTCGAACGTTGGTCGTGAAGAATTCGTCCCGCAATACGGCCGTTTTGCCGCGCCGGACGAAGCTGAGTAGATCACCAATCGTCACCAACCCAAGGAGGGCACTACTTTTGCCGTGCTTCTCATCTAGAGGGTTGGACGCAAACTTGAGGACCCCTTCCACATCACGTCTGGCATTGCGTAACTTCTCAATTCCATCGGCTGTGAGCAGCTCTACAGCGACCTTCGTGGTCGATCCGAGGTGGCTCTCAATCATCTTCTTCAGATCGGCAGCCCGACGCTTGTCGGGCTGCGTCAGCTTCGCGTCGGCGATTGGCTGCATGAGGAAGACAGTGAAGCTGCGAATCGGGTCAAGCGAGACGAGCTTTGTGCGATACCGACGGTAGGCGTCAACCTGCCCAATTACCTTTTCGTTGAGGGGGTACGCACGCAGCTCTTCAAGCTTCTCGTTTGAAAGAATGCGGTTCAGCGAGCCATGCAGTTCCTGAAGAGCTTTGCCGTCGAGGGCGCCGTCCATCGATGATTTCGACTGAACCACGACGATGTCGAACGGAACGTTCTTGGCAACTCCACTGGGTGCTGTCTTGAGGCGGGAGAGGCCTGAAGTGGCAGGTGAGACCCCCTCAGTCTGGTTAACGATTATGTGAAATCCGTCGATTCCGCCGTCGTCCGGTCCTTCAGTGACACCCGCTTGGATTTCTGATTCGTCCAGCTGAAACTGCTGCAGAGCAAGGCTGGTTGCGTACTGCATGAATGCCAGGCCGTCGCTCAGACTCGGGAAGTGGAGTTTCTTGAACTCATCGAACTTGAATTTCACAACTTCCTGAGAATGCGTCAGTGCCATCTAGTCAATATATTGACGATTCTCCCGGCCTGTCCCCCATTTAGATCGTGTTGCGTTGGTAGGAACGGCTATCTGCAAATGTGCGGCCAGAATTGACGCCTGTCAAAGAGGGGAACGAGGGGACGGTAATGGGTGATCAGGCTGAGATGAAGATCGCAACGTGGACCACTGTAGAGGCCCTGGGCATTCCAGATAGCCCGATGCGGAAGTTACTTTTCGAGTTGGCAGACTTTATCGATGGGCGGCCTGGCGGCGATCAGCTTGCTCTCGCTAGCGCTGCGTTCACTGGCCTCGCGAATGGGTTCCGCGAGCAGTTCACGCCGAAGTCGCCGCTGCAGCAGCAGCTCGATCACATACGAGTCAGTCGCGAATTGGAAGAGATGTTGGGAGTCTCATTACCGGCGATTCCGGGCGATCAATTCGAGCTGCGTATCGAGCCAGAAACCCCGATCGCGCTAGCTCGAGAGCTTGGGTACGGCGATGAACGTGCTGTCAGGCGGGTGCTGCGAGAGGGGTTTCCTGGTCATGCCAAGCATGCGAAATGGGAACCGCTCACACGGCAGCAGATCAATTACGTTCGTGCACACCTACGCGCCAAGGATCAGACCTAAGTTAGCGCTTTCCAGGTCGCGCACTGAGCATCTTGAATATGTCTTCGACGGTCAATTTCTCCTCCGCAGATGCCGGCTCGGGCGTGGTGGCTCCCGGGACTCTGTACTCGGCGGCTACCGTGTAGACGCTGCGTTGGAACGTGCGGAACCCTTGGTGCCCACCGCGATCGATTGAACGTAGTTCCTGAGTTACAACGCCGTGGTCGACCAACTCTCGGAGCCCCTTTTTGCGGGTGGAGTCGCCAAGCCCATACTGCTCGGCGAAGTGCGTTGGTGACAGCCAGAAGGAGGGTTGGTTTCCCCAGCCCGCGCGAGACATCGCGATCAGATACATTGCCAGTCCCGCACCACTGAGCTTCGCGCAAAGCCCAGAGGCCCAGAACGATTCGGGCACGCGGAAGTAGCTGGTGTCCCCATCCTTCCCCTCCTCGATCGCCTGCAGGTAGGGGAGCTTATAGTCGACACCTCGAAGTGACTCGTCCATCAAGATGATCTCGGGCACCTTCCCGGGCCCTCGATCTTCCGTGCGTATGAATCCTCGCCGCTCGATCTCGAGCAGCGTGTTCCGAATCGACCTGGCTCCGGCCTTATCCGGGTCGTCGAGACGGAGCAATTCGGCCCAGTAGCGAGCTGGCCTGATCGTGGTGTGCGGGCTCTTTGCTAGCTGCCATAGGAGTGTCAGAACCAAGGCCACTCGCAGACGGCCACCGCGGCCGCCACCACCCCTACCTGCGTTAGCCCCGCTCAAAAGCAAACTCAGCGGGGACCTGTCCCCCTCAGCCCTCTCGATGAAGTCTCGGCGAACGGGCGCTCCTGCACCCTTGCGCCGCCCGAAAGCGCGCGCCAAATCGCTGTTTTCGGAAACGGCAATTTTGCTCACTTCCGCCGATTGAGAGGAGCGACCGGTGGTATACTGTGACATGGAGGAGATCTCCTAGGGGGTTGCGCTAGCGTAGATACGAGTGGTTCGCAAATGTAGATACGGCCGGTGCGCTGGGAACCTGTCTTCCATTCTAGGCCGTTTTCGCTCCCGTTTTGGGCGTTCTCTCCGCTAGAGTTTTTAACGCAAGGAACGTACTTCTCACTTCTGTGACATAAGAGGTACAGCACTCCGTTGATGGTGGTCACCATGTATGTGGTCCCAGCAGAGACGGGAAAGGCATTTCCGTCACGAGGTAAGTGGTTGGTGTTTTACATCGGCTCTGCTAAGTCCCGGACTGCGCCTTGCCAGTGAGGTCAGTCTTCGGACTGACCTCACTGCATTTAAGCCTCACCACAGCTTGAGCCTGGCCTTCGCCGATTGCCATCTTGCACCGGATCAGCTGCGGGGTGTTCGGCCCATCTGCCGATCGTGTGTGCTCAACATGAGTTCTGCCACGTGGGTCACCTCGCGGATCACAAAGCGGGCAGTTTCTGGCGTGATCCCCGTGGGGAGTGTTCTCCCGTGGCCGGTGCCCTGGAGGTTGCGCAGCTCGTTCACCTGCAGCGCGATCTTCTTGGCTGATCCATGGATGGCGCGCACCTGCGTGGCGCCCGGTACAGTTTCGTCGACCCGTCCGGTGCTGAACTTCAAGCGATCAAAAGCCAATGTGATCGCCATGTCGAATGGTGCTCTTCGATCGAGCGGCATGCCGCTGTCCTCCATCACGAACTTGGCGACCGCCTCGAGCAGCTCCTTGGCAATGCCTAATAGGGCGCCGGGGTCATCGATGTTCCGTCGGAGCCTTTCGATCTGTTCGTCTAGGGACTCGCGTCCGCCAGTTTCGAGGTCAATTGAACCGACACGATCAAGTCGTCCCTCGTCGGTGAGACTCCAGCCGACGTGCAGAAATGCTGATCGCAGAGCGCGGATGTTCGTAGCGTTATCGGTGTCTCGGAAGGCGCCCTGTAATCTCAGGCTGTTCAACAGATTCTCTGTCAATTTTCCAGCCGCTTCGGGATTCCGTTGTGCGGCATGACAGACAGTAAGCACGCGTTGCTGTTTTGTGGGCGTGCCGGCGACCGGGTTATAGGGGTCATGTTTGATCAGGCCAGCTGAAGTGAAGGCTTGCGTCAGAGCGGTGTGAGACGGGCCAACACCATTGAAAAAGAACTGTGCGAGCGCTCCGGCGATCTCATCGTTCAGGGGCTTGTTAGCCATGCGAAGTCCTCAGTCGATCAGATGAACAGCTGGGCTACGAGCCCGCCGGCGGCAGCAGCGGCGCCGCTCTGCGCAGCAGATTGAAGGACACCTCTCATCAAGGCGAGGGATCTCTTAACGGTGCCTTTGTCGGGCTCAGGCTTCACGATTTCATTGAGAACCTGTGCAGCTGAGTCATGTGCGGCCGTCCGTTCATCCTCGTCGATGCCGGGGCTGTGGTCGAGCAGCTCGAGCGCAGCCTTTACGGCTTTCGCGAGGTCTTCGTAGCCCTCTGTCACTGCGTTGTTCTGATTGATGGTTCCGTTACCCAGGGCGATGTTGACGTGGCTTCCTGAGACGATGATTGCGTTTCCGTGCACGACCTGGCCGGCATTGGCCGCTGAGGCGCGCGGGCGGGGTGCGCGATCACTGAACGTTGCGTCGATATGACTCATCGAGGAAGACATGCCGCCGCCGGCTTTGTTGATCTCCACTTTTGTCACGTAGACGGTGCGTGTTCCGCCCCGCGGATCGGGCAGCAGCAGTTCGTCGCCTTCGTACACCGGCGCATCCACCTCGAAAAAAGCGTGGGTGGCTTGTACGTGCGCCTCGATCTCGATGCGCTCTTCATCGTCCTGGCCTGGATGGTGGATGATCGTAATTTCATCGGACCCAAAGGTGCGGGCCGTGCGCGCTAGAAACGTTCCGGTGCTCTTGAACAACGCCATTGCTACCCCCTCGTGCAGTGAGCTGATCTTTTCATTCTGGCGGCTGACTCAGCCGGCTGTAGAAGCTTTAAAGTTAGATCTACCCCTAATGGCGTGTCTGCCACGGTTAAGGCTAGATACATCTCTAGCCTCACCCTATGGCTCCCCGTCGATTACCTCGTGGAACGCGAGTTGATGCGGTGTCGCTCGGCTACAAGATCGAGCGGCCGCAGAAAGAACGCTTAGACGCGATCGCCCGCAATGCCGGCGTATCCAGCGCAGTTCTGATCGAGAAGATGATCGATCACTTGGAGCTGACAGACCAGGGCATCCCGGTGTGGTGGGAGCCCCTTCCTCGCGATGGGGAGTTGCCTATCGACTCGGCTTAACGAGAGAGGCCCGCCAGAGGCGGGCCCGAAGCTCTGGCTCCGTACCTCGGATTCTTGTTTGGCGACGAGACGAGGTGAGGAGCAATCCCAGTTCGAAAACCCGGTAGAGCCGGGAGGCTCTTCCGCGTCTTCAAGGAGACGAGTCGATCGTACCTCACGTGGGACTTGGTGTCCCTTCTTTGCGCGCGAACACGCCCATCGGCGTGTCGGATGGCTTCGACGACCCGATTTTGGGGCCACAGGATGCCCCAGGATCGACGATCTCGAGGCGGTCGGGCTCTTGGAGCCTGGAGGCTCCCCCGGGGGCGTATGCGGCCGTGCCGGCCTGGACGAGCGGCGCCGCTTGGTTTGATGCGGTGATGGATGCTCTGCGGAGCCCGGAGGGTGAGGAGCTGCGCCGGGCGGTGTCGATCGCGCCGGACACGCTGCTGAGGATCGCGTACGCCGACATGCTCTCGGCCGACGCCGACACGGGCCGCGGTGTGAGTACCGCGCACGAGACGGTGGCCGAGGTGACGGGTGTGTGTAAGAAGACCGTGCAGCGTGCCCGGGGGCTGCTGGAAGCGCTTGGGCTGGCGGTGTCGATCGTGGAGGGCCGCTACCTCACGGCGGCCGAGCGGGAAGCCGCTGAGAGCGCCCACGGGGGCCGGCAGATCAAGGCCGCATCCGTGCGTGCGCTCACGATGCCGAAACGGTGGGCTGTTGAAAATGTCCATCTACCCCGTAGGGGTGATCTTGGTGTTAAAGCTCCTGATCTAGAAGTTAAACCAACGCGCGCAAGCGCGCGCGAGTCGGCCGCTCCGCGACCTCCAGCAGCGAAGAAGAGGAACCACCGCCAGGGCTCCCCGAGGTCTGGTCAGCCGAGGTCGATCGGGGTGCAGCGCTTTGCCGCGGGACTCGCGGCCAGGATGCGGTGGTTGGCCGACGGCCGGCACATCGGCCAGGTGTGCGCGATGCTGGAGCGCTGCGACGTCGACCCCGACAGGTGGACGATCGACGCGTTCATGGAAGCTCTCGCCCGCGGCAACAAACGGGCCGGCCTGACGGTGGCAGAGCCTGGTGGCCAGCGTGATCCGGTGGCGTATCTGGGCTGGCAAATCCGGAACGCGATCGACCCGGCCGAGCCGACGCCGGCCGAGGAAGCTCAGCTCCGCGCGCTCCAGGCTCGGGCCGAGCTGGAGGCTCGCCGGCGTGAGCGGGAGGCCGAGGAGGCCCGATGGGCGAGCCGCGACCAGGCGGCGATCGATGAGGCGATCTCGGCGATGCACGAGCAGCAGCGCGCGTGGGAGCGCGCCCGCCGGCAGTCGAGAGAAGCAGCCCAGTGACCACCCAAGCTTTTATCTCAGTTACAAGGTTGCCGGCAGGCGAGCTGCACCGGACGCCGATGCCGCGGCCGGATGCCAGGGGTGGTGACCAGATGCGTCGACGTCGAGCTGAGCCCGTAATGCCAGTGCCGGCGCTACGTCGATGCCGAGGCGAGCGGTGCGGTGAGGGGTTTGCATCCGGCGTCGTAGCGCCTATCGTGCAGGGAACGGCTTCTGAATGCCGAGTGCGCGCCTAACCGCGCCAGCCACTCTCCCCCGGCAGAGCGGTTCGTAAACCTATTCACCGAGCGCGAAGAGGTTGGCGAACGGTTAGAGCCTGTTTTCCCCCACCACTCCACCACCCCCGGGCTACGCCCGCTTCCCAACCTCCCCCAACTCAGCGATGCAGATTTGATGGAGGTTGGGAAGTAAAGGGGTGGTGGAGTGGTGGGGGAAAACAGAGAGAAGGTGAGAAGAGAAAGTGATGGTGAATAGGTAGTGGTTGGGATGGTGCAGTAGTCGATTCTTGGTGCGGTGAAGGATGACCGATGAGAGCCGTGAGCTGATGTCGGAACGAAGGTGAGACGCGGTTGTGATTTGGGGCTGTGACTCACTTAGGGGGTGTTTGGTCTAGCGGTTGTCGTGGGTGCAACGTAGGGTCGAATTGAAAGGCTCTTGGGGGTGCGCATGCGGTTGACCGAGCGGGATGAGCAGATGTTGGCCTGGCTGGACGTTGTCCGGTTGTGCGATATGGATGCGATCAGGTTCGCGCTCGGTGGGCTCGCTGGGGCGGGTGAGCCGGTGAGTCTGCGGAAGGCGCAGCAGTGGGTCGCGCGGCTCGCGGAGGTCGGTCTGGTTGATCGTCAGCGGCTCACGTTCCGAGATGGGTCGATCGTGTGGGCGACACATCAGGCGACCGGGAAGGCGGCGCCGAATCTCTACCGGCAGACGACGCGGCACGAGATCGTGGTGGCGTCTGCCGCGGCCCGGTTCTTGTGTCGGGGGTACGCGTGGGAGCGGGACCGGAAGCCGGCGAACCGGAACGATCACCAGGCCGATGGGGTCGCCGTGCGCGGCGAGGTGCGCGAGCTGGTCGAGGTGGAGCTGACGCCAAAGACGGGAGCCCGGTACGGGAAGATCATCGATGATCACGCCCGTCGGCTGGAGCGCGAGGGATTCGCGCGGGTGATCTATTTCGGCACTCCGGCGGCGCTGCGCGCGGCTGGCGCCGACGAGCACACGAGAGCGCTCGGATCGCTGCGCACCCGGTTCGTGTGGCAGCCGATTCTGGATGCCCGAGGGCAGTGGCCGAAGGACGACGACGCGGCCTGGCAGGCGATCGCGGATCAGGCCGTGGCCGTCGAGCTGGAAGGTGCCCGCTCGAGCCGTTGACACCTAGGTGTCAACGGCGGCGCACCGATGAGGCAGTGAAGGGGATACGAGGATGAGCAGCCTGCAACAGCCCGACCAGACCCAGGGCGACCCCGGGGGTGACGCGCTCACGGCCGTCGTCGCGCTTGCCTTCAAAGTGGTGCTCGCGCTCGTGCTGCTGCCGCTGCTGATCCCGGTCGTCGTCGTCGCGGTGTCGGGCGAGATCGTGGCGACCAAGACCCGGTTCTGGATCGTCTCGCCCTGGCGGTGGGTGCTCAACACCGCCGGCGTGCTCGCCGTCGTCGCACTCCTCACGGTCGAGGTGCTGCTGCTGGCGGGGTGGTTCAGCTCCGGCCAGGCCGAAGCCTTCCGCAGCTCCCCCGACTGGGGTGACCAGATTCTGCCGATGTTCCTGCCGTGGGCGATCGCCAACCTCGCATCCGGCGTGCTCCTGATCCCTGTCGCGCTCTCGGCGCACCGGCGGCGGATTGCGCGCCGCGTGCGCACGCGGCGGATTTCTGACGTGCTGCGGCAGACCCAGATCGAGCAAGCGCGGAAGCGGGCCGCGGATGCGACCGCGGCTCGGCGGGTCGGCGTGCAGCTCGACGCCGAAACCGGCGCCATCGCCCACACCTCCGAGAAAGCTCTCACCGCTCCCCTGGCCGGCCCGCACGGCCGGCAGGGGTTCGGGTTCGTGTCGCGGGCGACCGTGAAGAACCTCGCGGAACGGTTCTACGACGTGCGCCGCGTGCGGGACTGGACCGACGAGGAGGGCAAGCTGATGATGCTCCCCGCCGACGCCGCATCCGTCCGAGCGCTTCTGATCGCAGAGTCTGGCACCGGCAAAACGGTGCTGCTGTCCGACCTGATGCTGTGTGCGTTGATGTACGGGTGGCCGGTGGTGTTTATCGACGCGAAGGGCGACCCTGCTGACGCCGAAAAGCTTCAGGCGATCGCTCGATCGTTCGGCCGCACCGCCGAGGTTGGTGGCCCGTGGAATCTGTTCACCGGCACCGCCGACCAGGTGACGTCGAAGCTCATGCGACTCATGCCTCCCCCGGATGGCGCGAACCAGTACTACCTCAACGAGATCCGGGGCGTGCTCCAGGTCGTGCAGGCGGAGACCCCACTGACCAGCGTCGATGATCTCCGGGAACGCCTCACCCGGCCGGAGAACTTCATCGACGATCGCGTCGACCTTGGCATCGTGCTGCACAAGGTCGACCGCGACGGCACCACCGCGGGCGAGCGCGCCCTATCGAGCTTGCTCGTGGAGCTGCGGCCCTTGCAGCAGTGGATCGGCCCCGACGGATGGTCCTACAGCGACCCGCAAGCCGATCTGCGGATTGTGCCGCTCTCCCCCATCAACGACACACAGGCCCGGCTCGGTGACCTGTTGCTGCTTGACCTGCGCAACTACCTCGCCACCCGGCTCGAACGTCGCGACAAGACCCCGACGCTCGTGGTCGTTGACGAGTTTCCCCAGCTCGTCACCGGCACCACCGACCCCGGCGACACCGCCACGAGCCTGTTCGAAACGGCCCGCAGCGCCAGCATGGGCCTCATCCTCGCCGCCCAATCCGTCGCCGGCCTCTCCCGCGACGAAATCTCCCGCCGCCGCGCCCTCTCCTCCGGCGCCGCACTCATCTTCGGGCGCTCCAAAGACCCCGAAGACGTTGTGCAATACGCCGGCACCATCATGCAGATGGAAGCCTCCGGCGCCGCCACCGGTGAGGAGCTGCGCTCCGGCCGCGCACAACACACCTTCCTCGTCCCGCCCCAAGACGTCCGCGAAGCCGCCGACGGGGCGTTCTGGATCATCCAGGCCGGCGGGATCGCCCCATTCCGGGCGCTCCCCGCCCGGCGAGCTGCGAGCACTCCCCCGTCGGCCACTCCCCCGGCCGTCGAGCCCGAGATCGTCGACGAGCCCGAGCCCGCGGCCGTGGCCACGACCGAGAAGTCCGCTGTCGACGACTAGCTGGCCACAAGCTACAGCCCAACGCCGTAGCCGACATTCGAATATATGTTCTAATCTGGCGGCATGGGAAGCAATCGCCGTTACGGGTCAGACCTGACCGACAAAGCGATCAACGCGTTCCTGGTGCGCCCCAAACCGCTGTCGCTGTCCGAGGAAGAGAAGAAATCCACCGGTGACGCGGTCGAGCAGCCGGAAGCCGAGGAAGCCCCTTGGGTCCGCGCGTGGGTGCGCTACCCCGAATGGACGGTCCAGGTCACCGGAAAAGTGCTCGCCTACAACGACCGGATGGTGCTCGTCGAGTGGGAAACCCAGGGCGGCGCCACCCACCGGGCGTGGGTCTGGCGCTCCGCGGTGACGATCCCCAAGCCGCGCCGGCAGGGCAAATAGGCCGGCCGTGAACGGCCGCTGATGCTTTCCCGCTGCGCTCGGCTCCTCTCTGGCCAAACCCTCGCTCACACGGTAGTTCGCTCCCGGCGCTCCGTTCCGGACTTCTCGAACGCGCCCCTGGCGGGGCTTATTTCGCCCGAGAACTCCGGCACTGCGCGCCTCCCGCTCACTGCCATGCAAGTGAGGGTTCGGCCCGAGAAAAAGTTTGGAGAACACCATGACGACTACCACCACGAAGGCGGTTACCGTCTACAGCCGCCCCGGCTGTGTGCAGTGCACCGCGACCTACCGGGCGCTCGATCGGAAGGGCATCGATTACAAGCCGGTGAACGTCGACCAGATGCCCGGTGCCGACGAGCTGCTGCGCGAACTCGGCTATCAGCAGCTTCCCGTCGTGATCGTCACCGGCACCTGGGATGGCTGGTCCGGATTCCGACCCGACTGCATCGACGCACTCTGAAAGGACGACGGCCATGCTCACACTCGCCACCCCCGACGGAACCACGATCAGCGCCGACACCGACGTCGAACTCGCCTCCAAATGGCTCGGCCACCAGCACGGCACCAACTGGGACGCCGGGGTCATCCCCTTCGACCAGCACGACGCAATGAATTCCACCATCGAAGAGATCGCCCTCATGCGCGACGGCAGCGTCTCCGGCTACACCGTCACCGAGAGCACCCCCATCGACACGGCCACCCTTGCCCGATTCGTCGACGCCTTCACCTGGGACACCGCGGGCGACGTCGCCACGATGCTCAACTGCGGCGAGATCGACGCACTGGTCGATCTCCTCCGCGCCGCCGGAGCCCCCGATCGGGCGGCCCTCTGGCTCGAGCGCCACGCCGACGGCGACGACGAAGGCGACGCCCACTATCTCGCCGCCGACGACCAGGAGGCGGGACGATGACCACCACAACCATCACCGCGCCCCTCGTCGCCGCGATTGAAGGCGCCTGGGCCGCGATCCAGGAACGCCACGAAGACGTCCCCGAGGTCGTCGTCACCCTCGCCTCCGGCAACGGCCGCGGAGGCATGGCCTACGGCCACTTCGCCGCCTCCCGCTGGGCGCGTGGCGACGCCCTCGTGCACGAGCTGCTGGTCGGCGGAGAAGGCCTCCAGCGCGGCGGCCGCGCCGTGCTCGGCACCCTCATTCACGAAGCCGCCCACGCCGCCGCCGAGGCCCGCGGAATCAAAGACACTAGCCGCCAAGGCCGATTCCACAACACCCGATTCAAGGCCATCGGAGAAGAGTTCGGCCTCACCCTCACCAAAGACCCCTCGATCGGCTGGTCGATCACCGACGTGCCCGGCGACACCGCCGCCCGCTACCGCACCGAGATCGGCGCCCTCGACGCCGCGATCGTCGCGTACCGCCTCACCGATATCGGCGCCGTGAGCCGGAAGACCAACAACGGCGTGGTGGCCGTGTGCGAGTGCGGGCGGAAGCTCCGCGTCAGCCGCTCCACGTTCGAGGTCGGTCCCATCGTCTGCGGTGTGTGCAACGCTGAGTTTGAAGCAGACGACGACGACGAGGGGTGAACCATGCAGGCGTCACAGACGGCAGGCTTCGCCGTCTTTGCCTGTGGCGCCGTGCTCCTCGTACTCCCCCGCATGCTTCCCATCCGAGGACGCGGCCGCCGCGGCTTCAACCGCGCCGCCCTCGCCGCCTTCGCGCTCGGGCTCCTGCTCATCATCGGGCCACTGATCGTCGGCCTGATCGGTCACGCGATTCTCTACCCCAATAGCTGAAAACATCTAGTGCCCCTTGATGTTTACTATCTAGGGGGACTAGACTAGACTCATGACCAAGCCACAGAAGTACCGGGACGTTACCAAGTTCCTGCGGTCGAAGGGCTGGGAGTTCAAGCGCCAGAAGGGCAGCCACGAAATCTGGGGGCCGTCCGACTCCGGGATGACCTTCCCGCTCGTCGCTCACAAGGGCGAAGTGTCCTCCGGAGTGGTCCGACAGATTCAGCAAATTTTCCCGGATGCGCCTCGTGAATGGAATTGATGTGAAGACCAGCCAGATGCCCCGCACGCTCCACGCACGCGCCTACCGCGACACCGGCAAGTGGTGGACGATCGAGATTCCCGAACTCACCTCCACCGGCCCCAACGGCTCCACCATCATCGCGATCGGCGGCGCCGTCGCGCTGAAGGACGTCGACCAGGCCGCCCGCGACCTCGCCGCCGTCTGGCTCGACGTCGACAACGACGAGATCACAGTCGAGGTGACCGTCGAACTCCCCGAAGCCGCAGCCACGATGTGGGCCGAAGCCAACGAGAACGAAGAGCACTCCCGCGAAGCGGCCGCAGCGGCCGCGCGCCTTCGGCGCGAGGCCGTGCAAACTCTCAAAAAGAGCGGACTCACACAAGCCGACGTCGCCCGCGCACTTGGGCTCTCCGCCCAACGCATCAGCCAGCTCTCGCACTGACATCAACCCAAAACCGGCTGCGCCAACGACATTCGCCTCAACGCGCGGGAGTCACTGACGCAACTCACCATCCTGCAAAAGCAGGGACGAATCGTCATGACACGCGATCGTTACAACCCCGACTGGACAGACTCGCAGAAGGCGCTCGAAGCCGCTACCGATGCGCTAGCACTCGCTCTCGACGCCATGCTCTGGATGGAAACCCTTCCCCACGCCGACGGCGGCTATCCACCTCTCGTCGACGAGACTGCGATTGACACTTAGGCGTCAATCGCTCGAGCAGGGGTGTTAGTTCCCCCACCGAGCACGGATCGCTTCTTCAACGACATTCCGAATGACTCCCCCGCCCTCGCCGTTGGCCACGGCTCGATCAACCAGTTCTAGTACCTCTGGCGACAAGCGAGTGCTGAACGGAACGGAAGGATCGCGGCGCGGGCGGCCGGGCGACCGCGCCGGCAAGTCAGCGAGTTTGGCTGCCGGCTTGGGGGTCGCTTTGGGGACGGGCGTTGGTCGCGGTGCCTCGACCGGCGCGGAACTCTCGACCGGCGCGGCTGCTGGGGTCGCCGCAGCCGGTGCTGCCAGCGCTGGAGCGCGGTAGTCGACTGGATCGACGGACTCGTCGGCCGCCGGCCGGGGTCGGCGGCGGGTCAGATCGGGTCGCTCATCCTGTGGGGTGCTCATCGGACTACCTGCTTCACGATTTCGGTATATGCATTCAGCACAGGGGCGCCCTTCCTGTAGTTGCCGTACCAGTCCCCCACCATTCGGACCTCTTGCACGATCGCACGATCGGGAATCAGCGGGACCAGGAGCAGCCCCGTGTCGCGCAGCTCTTCGATGCTGGCCGCAGCGGGCCGAGACATGATCGTCTCCTTCACTCCCCCGCAGACGATGCCCGCCTCGGTGATGTTGGTCGGAGCGCCGATGCGCTGGCGGCTGGTGCGGAACTGCTCGACCGTCCTCTGTGCACCGTAGAAGCCATCCACGCCATCGCTCGACGCACTGGCCGCGTAGACGACCGTGTCGGCGGCGTTGAGCGCTGAGAGAGTCAGCGGGCCGCCCTGGCGGTTCGGGCAGTCGATGACCACGAGATCTGCCTGGAGCCCGTCGAGCGACGCGCGAAGCCTCAGCTCCGCATGGTCAGCGCGATCAGCTTCCCGGTTTGAAACGTTGCGAGCCGAGGGCACCACGCGGAGGTTAGGGAACCAGCGCGATTGCAGCGCGAGGTCTTCCGCCCATCCCTCCGGGTTCTCATCCCCGAGGATCGCCCCGACATGCAGACCCTCCTCTGCCGGCGTGACGTCGAGCCATTTCGTCGCGGCCGCCCTGGGGTCGAGATCGATCAGAACAGTGCGGCGCCCCTGCGAGGCGGCGATCGCGGCAATAGAGACGGCCGTGGTCGTCTTCGTAACTCCGCCAGATTCGCTATAGACCATCACTGTTTGCATACCACCAGTATTTCTACTGTCATGCATGCATGCAAGCTTTCAAGTCAGAAAGATTGCATGCAAGAATGCAATCTTTCATGCATGAATT